>DATEOO010000195.1:0-3634 GCA_035274085.1 Candidatus Nitrosocosmicus sp. | reverse complement strand
AAAGTAGCATACTTTTTATCTTTACTAAAATTTCTTATTAAATAATTCACATAAAAACCACACAAAATTTGTAAAAACCAAACAGAATTTGGTTATTTTTAAGTTGTACGGGCGATAGTTCCTTATTTATTTATTTATTTAAGTCAAAACTGACACAGGGCCAATGGCCACTTATGTGTTCAGAAGCAAAACACAAATAACAATAACAAGTGACAGCATACAATAACAATTAAAGAGTAAAAAATGAAATTAATATTTAATGCTAGATAATCCCTAGTTTTTCTCATGCAAATATTTTCTTAGTTTGTACTTAAAAAGCACACTGTTTGATGTATTAGCGATTTCGGCAGGGAGGTTATTCCATTGCATAACTGTACGATTTACAAAGGAATTTTTTGTAAGATTGTTTTTCTGTTTAACTATGATTTGATAGTCATGCTTTCTTTTTGGTCTAGACGAGAATTGAAAAATTTCGGTATGTAATAAATTGGTTTGGTGATAGCAAATCTTATGAAGAAGACAGATATCGTATATGTTTCTCCTAATTTCAAGAGTTTCAATTGAAAGTGTTGCACACCTTTCAGAGTATTGAACATATTTCATCCCACATTTTCTATAAAGTTGCCGAGTAAAGAATTTCTGAACTTTCTCAATTTTATCAATTTCAATTTTTTTATATGGGTTCCAAATTGGAGTTGCATATTCAAGACACGGTCTAACATAAGTTTTGTACGCATTTAGCCAAATTTGGCTTGATTTAGATTTAAGTGTTCTCAACAGTTGTCTTGCCTTAAAATAGGCGGTTCTAATAATCCTCCCCAAATGCTTTCTAAAATTAAGTTGAGAATCAACATATATTCCTAAGTCCCGAATTTCTTCGGATTCTTTGATTGGCATGCCATCGAGCTGGTAATGAAACTTTTTATTATTCTTGCCCACATAGAAAACACATGTTTTGTCAATGTTCATTTGGAGCTTCCAAGATGCAAGCCATTTTTTTGTTTCGTTTAGGGCTTGTTGCAACTCAGCAGTTTTGTAGTCATTTTCGTGTTTAGTAAAAAGCTTTATATCATCAGCATATAATTTGATACAAGTATGTGATGGAATAATTTCAGGCAAATCATTAATGTAGATAAGAAATAGTAGAGGTCCAAGGGGAGATCCCTGTGGAACACCACTAAAAATTTGTCGTCTGCTAGAATAACTACCTTCAACTTTAACCGTAAATGTTCTCAGTTTAAAATATTCTTCTAGCCAGGATAGGACCTTACCCCGTATTCCATAATGGTACAATTTAAGTAATAAATATGAAAAGGGTACGGAATCAAAAGCTTTGGACACGTCTATAAGAATGTTATCGGTGCAATTTTTTGAATATATAGCATTGTAATAACTTTCAAAAACGGAGACGAGTTGGACTGAGGTAGATGTTTGTGGGAGGAAACCAAATTGATTCTTATTTAAGAGATTATTTTTTCTCATATGTGTTATTATATCTTCATATATGATTTTTTCTAAAATTTTTCCAATTGAACATGTAAGACTAATAGGACGGTAATTTTCAACTTTATCCATTTCTTTAGATTTAGGAATAGGAATAATAACCTGCTCTCTCCAAATGGCTGGTATCTTGGAAGCTGTTAATGATTGTCTTAAAATATCAGTTATTACTGGGGTAAGGGTAGCTCTACACTTTTTAAGTATGTTAAAACTGATACCATCTGGACTGGTATTTGCCTTATTATCCAGAGTTTTAAGTAAATCTTCGACTCTAAGAGTTGTGATTTTACAATCGTCTAGAATTGATTTAAGTCTTTTGGGTATGGAGAAGTCAGGCGCTGTAGTAACCTCATGAAAATTTTTAAAATTTTTTTCGAAATAATCAGCAAATATTTCAGCTTTATTCGAATTATCCTTTATAATTTCACCCTGAAATGTTAAATCAGGTATTTTGTTCAATGGTTTAATGCAATTTTTTATGTATCTATGAAAAATCCGAGAGTTTTTGGATAATTTCAATTCTTTTTCAGTCCTATAAGTAAGTAATAACGACCTGAGATTTTTGCAAATTGTTTTATACTCATTACTAAATTTGGTTGGGTCTTTTTTCATAGCTCGCCAAAGATACTTTTTTTGATTAATTAATATATTAATATGGTTGGGATATTTAATGGCATAACATTTCTTGTGAGGAGTAAGAGGGAAATATCTGTCCAGCGTATCAGTTATTTTAGATATTATAAAGTTATATTTGTCCTCTATACTGTATAGTGAGTAATACTCAGCTGAAATAAAATTCGTCCAGTCTAGGTTAAGTAATTCCAGATTAAAATTATTATAATTCCGAAGTAGTAACGGCCCAGGCCGAGGGACATTGAATTCGAGGGTTGCTCTTACGGAATTATGGTCCGATATTCCGGGGAGAATATCTACTTTCTTTATACACTCAAAGTTAGTTAGACAAACATCTAATATATTATTATTACGTGTAGGTTCTTCTACATACTGATGAAAATTAAAATTTAACAAAAACTGAGTTAAATCAAAAAAGCCTACGTTATCCGAAGGGGAAATCCAATTAAATTTAGGTAAGTTAAAATCCCCAAGAATTATGGTACGATTAGAAATAAACCCTTCTAAATCTCTTATTATCTTGCTTAGCGTTTCATTCGATCCACCCGGAGGACGATATAGTGTGATTATTCTTATGGGGTGGGAGGAGATAATATCAGTAATAAGAATTTCATGATTTAAATAAGACCTAGAGTAAATTTCTTTACTCACCAAATTAATATCAATTAATGCAAGGCACCCACCCCCTTTGCTGCCACCTTGTCTATTGCATGCATATACGCTAAAATATCCCCCAAGTGAAAGTTCATTTGGATCAAAATTTCTTTCCCCTAGCCATGTCTCAGTAATACAACATATGTGTGTTTTTTGCTCCGTCATTAAATCAATAAGTTCAGATAGTTTGTTAATTATCGATCTAGCATTAATTATTGTTAAATTACAAAAGTTAAATTTTTTTTGCTTGCTTATGAATGAAGTATTTAAATTATTATTCGAGAGGTCAAAGTGGAAATTGTCAAAATTACAATTATGTATACCTAGGCCATTGGCCCTACTGTCCTAACGTTTACTTCGCTTCCATTCGTCAATTTCGGATCTCCGCATCAATTTTCCAGCATACACTATATACGGGTTCTTTCTGCCATCATCATCCAATTGCTTATTCTTCTCAATTTTTTCAGCTGCCAGTGCTTTAATCGTCATTCGCTCTTCGGCAGACATTGAGTTGCGCATAAAGTATTTTTGAGTATTTGTATTGTTTGACAACTTACTACGGTTTCGAAGGCTGAATGTGACGGCGAATTTCGTTGGCAATTGGATTTTTGTAAGCCGAGGTCGTCCGGCTGAAGGTTTTCCCAAACGATACACTGCAATGGGCAAGATTTCAGTGCCAACCGTGTCAAGAATCTCGAGAGCTTTCTTACGATCATCTTCTGCACGTCCAGTGGGAGTTGTAAGCTCTGACTCAGGAATCCCAGCCACAACCAATTCATGAGCTAGCTTGTCACTTTCAAGAGCTTTAGAAACCCCAACTGAAATTTCTCTAGAAAGAAGATAGCCG
>DATEOO010000194.1:0-3665 GCA_035274085.1 Candidatus Nitrosocosmicus sp. | reverse complement strand
AATTTTCTGAATTGACCTATTTGTTATTCTAAAATCATTCCATTAAAGTAATATTTTACGTCTTTTATCTTACTACTGTAGTGTCTGAGCTTGAGATAAATCTGAAAAAAATCAAATCCGATTTAAAAATGTCAGATAGTCAAAAAATTAAGAAGTTTTATGATTTGATGCTTACTCAAAATATTGAACCTATTGTGTTAAGACTTTCGGGTTATATTAAAAGCAAACCCATGAAGATCGATTATCTCCTTACATTTACGCCTACCAGAATTATCATGATTAAAAAAAGTGTGTTGCGAAAACTGACAGACCCAGGTTTTGTTGCTGGAATTGGCCCGTATCTATATTATATTCTGTCTGAAAAAATAGAATATTCTGATATTAAGATTAAGGATTCATTTATTTCTAAAGAAGATGATTCAGTAGCATCAGCAGGAGTAGGAACTGCCGACATGCTTAACGAAATTACTATCAAATACCAGGATATAAAAAAAATGGTGTTTTATCCTGATACTAAAACTTTGATTTCTAATATGCTTGGCATTGCTATAAATGAAAATGTACTTGTCATTCATACAATGAAGGAAAAATATGAACTCAGACTTCCGGCTGGAAAAAATGGTCCCTATGACAAAACATTGTATTGGTTAAAGATTTGTTTACCTGTTAAGATTTCTGATATATGACAGCCGATTTAGTCGACATCGACTAAATATTTGACAATGGTAATGATTCATATATATTGATTATTATTTTGAATTTTAAAATAATTCACTAGGTTTGTTATATGTGAATTAAACATGATGTTAGCCCCAAGAGAAATTGAAAAAATGATGATATGGACGGCAGCACAAATTGCCGAGGGTAGAAAACAGAAAGGAGTAAAACTAAATTATCCTGAATCAATTGCTTATATAGCCAATTTTGTTGTAGAAGGAGCACGAGAAGGAAAAACAGTCGCAGAATTAATGACGTCTGCAAGAAGTATTTTAAAACGAGCGGATGTTATGGAGGGAGTGCCTGAGATGATACATACAGTACAAGTGGAAGTTACATTTCCAGACGGGACAAAATTAGTTACCGTTCATGATCCGGTTCAATAGGTGAGTTATGAATGACAAATAAAAAAATTATTTCTAAATTGAATAAAAACGGAGGTTCTAATTTATAATGATACCAGGAGAATATGTTTTATCTGAAGGCGATGTCCTTTGCAACGAAAATAGAAAAACTGTGAAGATTACTGTAAAAAATACTGGTGACAGACCATGTCAAATAGGATCTCATACACACTTCTTTGAGATCAACAAAGTTCTTGATTTTCCCAGAGAACAAACATATGGTTATCGATTAAACATACCAGCTGGCACCTCAGTAAGATTTGAGCCAGGTGACACAAAGGAAGTTGAATTGTGCGAATTAGGAGGTTCAAAAGTTTGTTTTGGATTTAATGGTTTAACAAATGGAAGTATGAAGTCATCAAATATAAAAAGATCTTCACTTGAAAAAGCCAAATTCTTTGGTTTTAAAGGAATGGGTAATTAGGAGAGGATATTATTGGTCTTAAAAGTAACAAGAAAACAATATACTGATCATTTTGGTCCAACTACAGGCGACAAGGTTCGTTTAGGTGATACAGATCTCTTAATTGAGATTGAAAAGGATCTGATAACTCATGGAGATGAATGTGTATTTGGAGGCGGCAAAACACTTCGAGATGGTCTAGCTCAAACACCTGGTGTTACTGGTGCAGGCGGTGCTTTGGACTATGTTATCACAAATGCTGTAGTGCTTGATCCTGTAATTGGGATAGTGAAAGGTGATATAGGTATTAAAGATGGTAAAATTGCAGGTATCGGAAAAGCCGGAAATCCCTTAGTGATGGATGGTGTTGATAGAAACTTAATTGTATCTGCTTGTACCGAAGCAACAGCTGGTGAACATACAATCTGTACTCCAGGACATTTTGATACCCACATTCACATGATTTCTCCTCAGCAGTACATAGATGGGATCAGCAATGGTATCTGTAACATGATAGGCGGTGGTACTGGTCCTGCAGATGGTACTAATGCTACCACATGTACTCCAGGTACATTTAACATTAGCAGGATGCTAGAATCCGTAGAGGACATTCCAATGAATTATGGATTTTTAGGCAAAGGAAATGATTCTCATCCGTCGTTAGCTACTCAAATGGAACAAATCGAAGCCGGTGTTTGTGGATTAAAAGATCATGAAGATTGGGGAACTACTCCTGCTGTTTTGGATGCATCACTTCGTGCGGCTGATTTAACTGATGTTCAAGTTGCAATACACACTGATTCAATTAATGAATGTGCTTATTTAGAGGATACCGTTAATGCTATCGATGGAAGAGTTGTCCACAGCTATCATACAGAAGGAGCAGGTGGTGGTCACGCTCCAGATATACTTGCAATCGCAGCAGAAGCAAACGTTTTACCTTCTTCAACTAATCCCACAAGGCCATTTACTGTTAATACTATTGATGAACACCTTGATATGCTCATGTTTTGTCATCATCTTAATCCTGGAGTTGCAGAAGATGTCGCATTTGCAGACTCTAGAATTAGAGCCGAAACAATAGCAGCCGAGGATGTAATGCATGATGAGGGAATTCTTAGTATGTATTCATCAGACAGTCAAGCTATGGGTAGAATTGGAGAAGTTGTGATTCGTGCATGGCAAACTGCCGACAAAATGAAAAAAATGAAAGGAAAACTAAAAGATGAGGAAGGAGACAACGACAATTTAAGAGCAAAGCGCTATATTGCAAAAACAACCATTAATCCTGCCATAACTCATGGTGTCGCAGACTATCTCGGATCCCTTGAAGTAGGAAAGTATGCTGATATAGTCATGTACAATAATGCTTTCTTTGCTGCAAAACCAAAAATGGTCTTTAAAGGTGGATTTATTGCTTGGTCTATAATGGGAGATCCAAATGCTTCTTTGCCAACACCAGAACCGGTCTTTTATAGACCGATGTTTGGTGCCATGGGTCGTGCTGTAAAGAAGACTTCTTTTACTTTCATGTCAAAAAAATCATTAGATCTTGGCGTTCCTCAGAAACTAGGATTAGAAAAAACCACATTGGCTGTTAAAAACTGTAGAAGTATAGGAAAGAAAGACATGATGTGGAATGATAAAACACCAGAAATTACTGTAGATCATGAAACATATGAAGTAAAGATTGACGGGCAGATCGCTACTGTTGATCCAGCAAAGGAACTAACTTTGGCACAAAGATACTTTATGGCCTAAAGTTTCTTTCCAACCATCATTTACTTTTTTCTAAAGTCTTAATTGCTTTTTTATTCGGTATTGTTATTTCTGATACATTTATCTCTTGGTCTTTAATTCTAAAAAATATGTCTTCACCACAAAATTTTGGAGTTTGGAAACCAATAGCTGAAAATATTGAATTCAATGCTTTAGAGTCTAATTCAAACGCAGTAATGGCCGTAGCTGAAACGGTGAGAACCACCCTAGGACCAAAAGGATTGGATAAACTTTTGATCGATCAATCAATGAATAGACATGTATCTAACGACGGTGTTACCATATTACTTTCGCTTAGAGCAATTCATCCTGTCGCTAGAATGATAGTAGAAATTGCAGAAAGACAGGAGCAAAAAGTTGGA
>DATEOO010000193.1:0-5266 GCA_035274085.1 Candidatus Nitrosocosmicus sp. | reverse complement strand
AAACATAGAACCAATAGAATTTAAAGTAGCGTCAATTTTCCTGTCTTGTATCATATTTCTTATCGCTTCAACTAATTTATCGCAATTTCTAGCGACTCTGGGATATATGATATTCTTTTCTTCAACTAAGATCTCTAAAGTTTTCAGAGCCGCTGTCACTGAAATTGGATTCCCAGCAAATGTGCTAGCTTGATATACCGAACCGCTGGGGGCTAATGCTGACATTATCTCTCTGCTGCCTGCGAGAAGTGAAACTGGATATCCATTTCCTAAAGTTTTGGCAAATGTAGCCATATCTGGTTTTATGCCAAAAAATTCGCTTGCTCCTCCCAGGGCTAATCTGAATCCAGTTACCACTTCATCAAATATTAAAACAATATTGTTTTGTTTTGTTAGGTTTCGAATACTATTGAGATAATCCTTTTCGGGAAGAATGAGACCAGTATTAGCCATAACAGGTTCAACTATAATACAAGCTATATCATTGTGATTTAGTTCATTATCTGTTACCGATTTCAGCGACTCGATATCATTGAATGGAACGGTGATAGTTTTTGAGGCACTCTCTGATAATATACCATCCGGATATTCTTGACCCGCGGCCCCCGAACCAGCTTTATTTAGGACATAATCAAAAGCACCATGATATCCGCCTTCAAATTTTATAATTTTTGATTTTCTTGTAAATGCTCTTGCTAAGCGGATAGAATGCATCGTTGCCTCAGCTCCGGTATTCATGATCCTTACCATTTCGGCACACGGAATTATTTTAGTACAAATTTCTGCTAACTGTGTTTCCTTTTCTGTAGGAGTGCAAAACAAGTTGCCTTTATCTACTTGACTCTTTATTTCATTGCCTATTTGCTGATTGCCGTGTCCTAGAAAAACTGATCCATAACCTAAACAGTAATCAATCAATATATTACCATCGTTGGTAAATAGCCTACTTGCGTTGGCAGATTCAACAAAAAAAGGGTACGGATGAAAATACCTGACCGGACTATTGACCCCTCCTGGAATCACTTTGGAAGCTTTTTCAAACAGAATACGTGATTTATCAAATGTTATATCAGTCATGAGGTATAATAGTATTGTTGGTTATATGTTCTAGATATACATTATCTATATAAATTATTGAATAATATACCCGTTAGTCTTTGAAAAATGGACGACTTTTGATCATCTCTTTAATTGGAGGATTGGATGAACCATTAATTATTTCGACTATTTAGATAGGTAAATATCCACATACATATATCTACACTTTCATTAGCTACTACCCAATAGGATCGAAACGGATCTATTTTTTTTCATACTTGTATTTGTTTGAAGTCATATATATCAGCCAAGGATTAAGTAGATGGGAAAACAATATACAACGACTCATTTATCAACACATGAAAGAGGCAGTTTATAAATGGTAGTTTTGATTTGTATGGGAAAATAGTCAAAAATTTTCGTTAAAATGAACTATAAAGACGCTATCTGCGCTAGTTTGCTGCTGCCAACATTATTAATATTATTCCGATTACTGCAAGAATAATTCCTACTATCTTTGCTATGATATTACCACAAGGAGGCAGCATGCTTGAAATCAAATAAAATATTACTCCAATTATGGTAATAACAATTCCAGTAAATAAACTCATATGATTTTTGTAACTTTATTAGAATATCATTGTTAGGGTCAATATATTAGCAAATACACTGAATGCTCTACCAAAGGGAAGGAAAATATTTCTGTTATGATACTAAGTTGCAGCAATGCTATGCTTTGAACTTCATGGTGATATATCCAATGGTGATTTTGGTAGACTGAAACAAGCCTAAATACTTAATCTTTAAAGGAACAAAAATGTATTCAAAATCAACTACAATATAATCCTAAAGGCCAGCTGTTTGTTTCCTGATTTGGGTTTTTTTTCCAAATTTTCTAGCCTTCTCCAGAATTCGGTAGTAGGTCATTGTTTGATTAAAAACTAATGAAATAATAAATATAGTTGCGAGTATTACAGCCAGCATAAAAGTTAATTGCTGTAAAAAACTCATACCTAATAAAAAAACTAATACACTTATATGTCTAATCATTTGTATCTGTATTTTTATTGGGCGGCAATTATTGGGTTATAGAACCGTTTCAATGAATAATCAATCCCAAAAATTCAAATTCCCAAAAGCGGTTGGGTTTTAGACCTGTCATATACCAAATTATATCCTTGTTAAAACTCTCAATATACATTAATTACATCATGAATTATCTTTTGTAAGAAATTCATAAAAGATAATAAAGGCAAATGTCCATATTAGTTAATGCAAAATTATCTAACATTAATCCTTGTTGTTATGTTAATAGGTGGTTTTTCTTTTATAGGCTTGCTTGCAACTACCACTTTGGCATTGCCTCCTGACTTTCTTGACAACTCTTATGTTTTTGGACCTATTACTGGATTAACCGAAGATAATAACGGTACAATTGATTGGGTCCTGGCAGGGACATGGCGATCGAGTTTGCCTAACGCTACTGATGCTTCCACTAATGCAAACAGTAGTTCATTTAATGCAGCAATCGAAATGATGCGCCCTGATGGTACTGGCAGACATACTCATACAGTAACTGATTTTACTTTATTAAATTCATCACAATCTGATACTAATTCTACAATCTACAATGGGACTTCCACTGTTAGCCTTGCCAAAGGACCTGCACTTGACATACCTACTTCCCTAACATTGTCAAATAACAGCATAATATCCATATGGCTTGACCCTGAAAGTGTGGATCATCATTTCGGCCAATCACATACTATATTTGGGATAGTGGCTAGCCCTGAATTTGACGAATCCATCAGGAACTCTCCTCTACATAACGGACCAGGTAATAATACACTGGATCTTAAATAACTGAGTTTTTTTCTCCTTATTTTTTAGCTCCTTAAAAAACTATTTAAATAATGGATCGTTGATATTACGAGATGAAGCTTATTCCACTTGCTATTTTAAGCACACTTGTAGTTGGAGTGCTGCTATTAACGACGAGCCAATTCTCAGCATATGCCCTCGAATTTGCACACAAAACTATGTGGGGAGAGAAAGGTGTTGCTCAAGGTCAATTTAATCAGGTTTCAGGTATCGGTGTTGACTCTGAAGATAAGGTGTATGTAGCAGATTTCGCCGGATATACAACCAAAATGATCCAAAAGTTTACTCCTAACGGAACTTTTATCCTTGGTTTTGGTACTTTTGGTAATGGACCACAGTATTTTACTAATCCGTCTGGCATTGCAATAAATTCCAATAACTCTGTTTACATAGCTGACTTTGGAAATCCTACATATCCAATAAAAGAATTTACCTCAAATGGTACCTTTATTCGATCCATAGGAGGATTTGGCCTTGGCCCTGGATTATTCATTAGTCCAGGTGGTGTAGGTGTGGACAAAGAAGATAATCTTTATGCAACAGACTTTGGAGAAAATAATAATGTACAGAAATTTGATCCCAATGGATATTATATGATGAGTTTTGGGTCTCCAGGTATCGGCAATGGTCAATTTAATAATCCTGCAGATGTAGCGGTGGATTCAAATAATAATATTTTTGTGTCCGATTCTAGTAACAACAGAGTACAAAAATTCGATCAGAATGGAAATTACTTGATGAAATTTGGGACTTTTGGATCAGGCAATGGTCAATTTAAAGCACCTATAGATTTAGCAATAGATCCTGCTAACAATGTATACGTGTCAGATAGTGATAATAAGAGAATTCAAGTTTTTGATAATAATGGTAATTATATCACTCAATTTGGAAATACCGGTGCATTACATGAAAGGATTAGTGATCCAGTAGGAATCGCATTGGATTCTCAAGGAAATGTATACGTAGCCGATGGGAAGACCACAAACATTCATGTGTTCTCTCCAATACCTTAATTTTTTATAAATATCTATAGTACTGCGTTTGATTACATAATGTTTTACTAGTCTATATTATATTAGAATGAACTAAACTAAACTATTCTTTCATATCTCTAACTATTACTTAAGATTTCTGCCATTTTTTTTGCATAATAAGATATTATAATATTTGCACCTGCTCGTTTGATAGCAGTCAGAGATTCCGTAATAGCAAGATTTTCATCTATCCAGTTATTCAATGCAGCTGCCTTTATCATAGAATACTCTCCGGATACACTGTAGGCTGCAATAGGATGAAGAGTATTTTGCTTTGCTGCATAAATTAAATCTAAATTGGGTATCGCTGGTTTTATCATTAGTACATCTGCACCTTCTTCTACATCTGAGTTGATTTCTCTACTTGCTTCCCTTGAATTGTTATAGCTCATTTGATATGACAGTCTGTTTCCAAATTCGGGTTTAGAGTGTGCTGCGTCTCTAAATGGCGAAAAAAAAGATGATGCCTGTTTGGCAGAATACCCCATTATTAGCGTATCCTTAAATTCATTATTATCAAGAATGTCTCTTATAGATTTTACCTGACCATCCATCATGGCTGATGGTGCTACAATATCCGCACCGGCAACCGCATGGCTTAAAGCGGTCTTTGATAATATATTTAATGATTTGTCATTATCTATCTCCTTTCCTTGCAAAATTCCACAATGGCCATGTGAAGTATACTGACATAAACATACATCCGTAATTATTACTAATTTATCTCCAAAGTTTTTCTTAATGGATTTAATGGTTTCTTGGACAATACCTTTGTCATTGAATGAATTTTTTCCATTCAAATCTTTCTTTAGTGGAATTCCAAAGAGAATTATTCCCTTAATTCCCAGAGTTAAAATGTGGTCAATTTCTTCTAAAATTTTATTAGGTGAATATCTAAATATCCCTGGCATTGATTCTATTTCTAGATTTTTGTTTATTCCCTCTTGAACGAATATGGGCATAACAAAGTCTCTTGAGGATAAACGTATCTCTTGGAAGAGTTCTCTTATAGCAGCAGTTTTTCTTAATCTCCTTAATCGCATTTTTGGAAATAGTTCATAACTAAAATTATTAGTTGAGATATATGTTGTGTTATATCTAAAGTCGCTATCTAAACTTTTGTTCTTGCCTGTGTTCCTTAATTTATCCACATTACGGTTTTTCATAATTAAATAACTTTAAAGCCAAATTTATTAATTCATTTTCATTCTTATTATTTGTAAATTCCTTTCTCAAGTTATTCATAGGTGTAGATAATATCCCTTCTACTAGTGCATATGAAAACTGTTCAAGTATCTTAATATCATCATCAC
>DATEOO010000192.1:0-3571 GCA_035274085.1 Candidatus Nitrosocosmicus sp. | reverse complement strand
CTTCTTCTCTCCTTCAAACTTGTCATTATTACACGATATGCATTTATCAAATGGTGGGGTTTCATCCCAGGGTCTATAATACTTTCCAGGTTCAGGAAGGTTTGGCTTTTTACATTTTGTACAATACCATATCGGAATTTCTGTTCCATAAAACCTTCTTCTCGAGATAGGCCAGTCTATTGCAATCGAATTTATCCAATTTAATAAGATTTGTCTATGCATTTCTGGATAGAATCTTATATTTTTGGATTGTTCTAACAAATTTAACTTAAAATCAACTTGTTTTAGATAATAATCTTCCAAAGAAATAATTTCAATCTGGGTTTTACTTCTTTCACAAAGAGGAGTTCTATGAGAAATAATTTCAATCTTTTCTACTAATCCTTGCTTTTCTAGCTCGTCTATTATTTTACTTCTCGCTTCCTTTACACGTAAATTGGAAAATATTCCGGCAAATTCTGTTGTTTTTCCATTCAAATCAATAGATCTAATTTCCATTAGACCCAATTCTCTGAATAATTGAACATCATTTAGATCACCATAACTACAAATCATAACTGCTCCAGATCCAAAATTCTTGTTAGCAGAATGATGTGATCTTATTTTCACTTCTCTTTTGAAGATCGGAATTCTCAAAGTTTTTCCTTGCATTTCTTTATATCTCTCGTCATCTGGATTCACAATTATTGCCTGACATGCAAATAGGAGTTCCGGTCTGGTAGTGGCAATAACGATGAATTCATTATTATTTTCTAAGAAAAATTTTATGTAAACCAATTTGGTCTCAATATCGTCATATATGATTTCTGCATCTGCTATTGTGGTACCACAATCAATACAGTAATTGTTTGGTCTATTTCCTAGATATACTAATCCCCTATTCCACATTTCAATAAATGTCGACTGGGTAAAAGCTCTAAAATCCGGAGAATCAGTCTGATATTTTTGTTTAAAATTCGCGCTTAAACCTAGGCTTTGGAGGATTTCTATGAATTCACTTTCAGTGTCGTCAAGAGTTTGCTTGCATAGCTTCAAAAATTCTTTCCTTTCTGTATTTCTCATTCTGATTTTGTATTTTTTTTCTGTATGAATTTCTACAGGAATGCCATTACGATCCACGCCAATCGGAAAAATAACTTTAAAGCCCATTAAGCGGGCAACTCTTGATATCATATCGATTTGTGAATAGTGAGCAGCTGCACCAATGTGCCACGGTCTTCCGGATGGATAAGGAGGCGGTGTATCGATTACAAAATATTTATCTTTACTCTGATTGGTTTCAACATTCTCATAAACATTATTATCTTTCCATTCTTCTATGATCTTTCTCTCAATATCTGATGACCATATCTTTTCTGTAATCTTTGAACTCAACTTTTATTTTGTAATACTCATTTATTAATTAGTTATTAACCTTCCTAGTTTAGCCCTCAATGAAAAGTTCCGTACCACTGTATCAACTCTAAACAGAATTTTGAATAAAGTTTAACCGAATATTTTTAACCTAGCGCCATTGAAGTGAAATTATCAAAATTTTATTAAATATTAGGTTTACCGGATATAAGAAAGAATGTGTGCACCTTTATTGACTCCCTCGTATATATATACACCCAATGCCTGAACATTCTCAGGCATTTTATCTGCAAGCATTCTTATTATTTCTGTAGAAAGATTTTCTACAGTTGCCTCACCTTCTAAAAGATAAGTTGTATACTTTGGGACTTTTAAATCAAAGTATCCTTTTGGACCATCAAATTCAATAAAAAAGTGATCAGTATCTTCCTTCTTTAGATATTTTCTATTAATAAAAAATTTATGATCGATTTGATATAAAGCTTCTTTTATTAATTTTTTAGCCTCTGAGAAGTCGATCACTAGATTATTTTTCATTTCTCCTATAATTTCTACCATGACTGTAGACGTGTGACCATGAATTATTGAACACTTTTCGACCAGCGGTAAAATGTGAGCATAATCAAATGATAATGATGGGTCTTCGATAAATATGGAACCAACTTGCTTGCTTTCTTTGTCAAACAGGAAGATATTTTGCATCTCATTAATTTTGCCTAGATAAGATGATTTCCCAACGGCAATCATGTCTACAAATGGGAATCTTTCCTGAATGATTCTAAATTCGTTCATGTCAGTATCATTTTCAATTATTTTAATGAACTTATCTCCAATTTTAAAATCTATACTGAATTTTGAATCATTTAAAACGTTATCGTAATTATACTCTATTTGTAGAAAGTCCAATAGTTTTGAAATCGAATAGCCTGTTCTATTCTTAATTAATTTTTTGCTTTGACCTAAGTATTTCAGATCTTTATCCAAATCTATTTTTGTTTATCTTCTCTCTATTATAATTATTACAAATATATTCTGAGGCAACCCAAACGTAAAAGTGCTCATATCCGACGAATTAATTCAATATTTGTATTCTACGGTAGTAGAGTTCACAAAAAATTCTGATAAGGTTGTGATTGCATTTTCTGGAGGAGTTGATAGTTCTTTATTGGCAAAAATTTGTAAAGATCTGGATAAACAAGTCTACCTAGTGACAATTGGTTTTGCCAATTCCCATGACATTAAATTTTCTAAATCTATTTCCAATTCTCTCTCTTTATCTTCCAATCACATAGCTTATGAAATTAAGGAAGAGGATGTCCTTGATAACATAAAGTTTGTAAAATCAAAATTTCCTTGTAATGTTCTTTCACATGTTGAAAACTGTATTGCTTTCTATCAGATTAGTAAAATCATAAAATATCATGAATTAGGGGATTCTTTCCTAACCGCTAATGGTTTTGATGAATTATTTTGTGGATATGATCGATATCGGTCATATTATCAAAATGGTGAGGAGTCTGTAACCACTTATATGGAAGAAAAGTTGGCCAACGAAGATCACATGATGAGAGAAATTTCTAATGTGATAGCAGAACTAAAAATTAGTTCATACCAGCCATTTCTATCAAGATCCTTTGTTAAATATGCAAAAACTATACCTTTGGAATATAAAATCATAGGTCAAGATGATTTATTAAGAAAGCATATTTTGCGAGAAACTGCAATGCGAATAGGTGTTCCAAAGGAGGCTGCCATGCATCCTAAAAAAGCTATACAGTATGGATCTTTGATTCATAAATATCTATTAAAAAATAAATCTATCATATAATATAGCATACAATCGATATTGATAGGCGTAACTTGTCTGACTAGCAGATGAATAATGAATCAGGCATTATTGTCATCATTGAAATGTCGTCAAATGATGGTCAAATGATGGTCAAATGATGGTCAAATACCTAATTTTGTTCTGTGGTCATTTTGTGCTGTAATGGAGTTCTTTAATATCTATGAATATTTATAAATTAATATTTAAATGGTCAAAAGGTTCGTCTGCCATCAAGGAAAAAGTAATAAATGCATGGCTTGAAGCTAAACCTCGTAATATTATAGCTGATGAAACTGATATAAGCTATGGTAGTGTCACGAACATAATTGCAGCGGTCAAGCGAGAAATCATTAAAGATATAGACCTTCTTAGAGCAGTTGCAGTTTTGTT
>DATEOO010000191.1:0-6178 GCA_035274085.1 Candidatus Nitrosocosmicus sp. | reverse complement strand
TTCTAAAACTCTGGGAATGGATTGGTACGTGCGTGACATCGAGATAATTGCTAATATTAAATTGCTAATGTCTTTGAAAAAACCAATATGCGTTTCAATTTCTAGAAAATCGTTTATAGGATCTTTATTTGGTTTAGCTGTCGAAGATAGACTAATTCCTTCAATTATTGCTGAGATGTATAGTGTGATGAATGGAGCCTCTCTAGTACGCACTCATAATGTCAAAGAAACTAGGCAAGCAATAGAAATGCTCGGAGTGATCCACTAGGTACCTGAGTTAATGTAACAATTATAACTATTAGAATACAAATATCGTTTGATTCGATTTGAATAAAACTCATGAAATTGATTATATTATCCCTGGAAAACCGTTAGCTATAATTGAGGAATTTGATGGCGGTAAAAACACATATTTAGATGAGGGTGAGGTTAGATCTTCTGTTATTGGAAAATCTAGTGTTAACATGGTCGATCGTATTTTAAGTGTCAAACAAAAAAATCCACCTATGATACCTAAGATTGGTGATATTGTTGTTGGATATATCGATATGCTATTTGGGAATATGATATCGGTAAGGATTGTTTATATCAATGAAAAATATTCTAAATCTGGTTTTTCTGCAATAGCCTCTACTCGTATGTCTAATTCAGGGGGAAATTACGGTTCAGGCTGGCGTGAGAGAAGTTATAAAGGTAAATTTGTTTTTAAGGTAGGCGATATTATAAGGGGAAGAGTATTTAGCTTATTGAATTCTTCAATTCATTTGACATTGGAGGACAGAGACTTGGGAGTTGTATATACAATTTGCTTTTCTTGTGGAAATGAATTTGTTAAAGTACCAGGAGGATTAAAATGCAATTCCTGTGGTAACTTTGAAGACAGGAAAGTTTCAATTGATTATGGAAAAGAATCTTTTACACTTTTGTATGATAAACAATTTCCTATGACATGAATGCCTTCAAGGTAGGTTTTCAGGGAGAAGCTGGATCTTATAGTGAAGCATCTGCCCGTATTAAGTATCCTGATCCAAATTATTCATTCATTCCGTTTAGATCATTTCGTGAATTGTTTGATGGTGTTGAAAATTCTACAGTGGATCTGGCAGTAGTTCCCATTGAAAATTCTACAGAAGGAAGTGTAAATGAAACTTATGACTTACTGGTTGAAAAACCTCTTTACGCTATAGGGGAAATAAATCAAAAAATACATCATTGTTTAATCATCGATAAGGATTCGTCTCCGGATCAGATTTCTGTTGTCTACTCTCATCCACAGGCATTGGCTCAGTGTAGAAAATATATTCAAAAGAAACAATTAGAATCAATCCCTATGTACGATACTGCAGGATCGGTTAAATTTATTAAAGAAACTCATAATACTGGTGCAGCAGCAATAGCTAGCAAACATGCTGCCCAAATCTATGACATGAAGGTTGTAGAAGAAGATATCGAGGATAATTCTAATAATTTTACTAGATTTCTAATAATTTCTAAAAGTTATGATAGAAAAGCCGATGACAATAAGATATCGGTTATTTTTTCTATCCCTCATACGCCTGGATCATTGTATTCTATACTCCAAGAGTTTGCTTTAAGAAACATTAATTTAACAAGAATTGAATCAAGACCCACAAAAAATATACCTTGGGAGTATTATTTTTTTGTAGACCTAGAGGGAAACGTTGATGATGATAAGATTTCTGCCTCTCTTTTGGCTGTCAGGTCTGTTACTATTTTCTTTAAGTTATTAGGTTCATATAAGAAAGACGAAATAAGGTAGTTATGACTGCATTCTGGTTCTGATTCCTAATCCTAATATTACAATACCAGTTATGATCAACATCATTTGGCCACTAAACGCAAGTGGACTGGCCTTCGAAAACGCCCCTAAATTCAAATTCAATGTATTTTCCCCTTCATTAATAACCTGAATCTTGTACTTACCATTTACTTCTGATGTAACAGTTTCATTCATTAGCCCAATATTTCCAGTTTTATTCATTATCATTTTGTTATTGGGGTCTATTACTAACACTGTAAATTTAGATCCATTGGCGTAAATATTTGCGATGTTGCCCGAATTCATATCTGGAGTGAATATTCCAGATTGATTTGGTTTTATCATCTCAGTAATTTCCACATATCTGGGGATATTCGAATCAATAATTGAAACAATACCTATCCCAATAAAAATGAAACCTGCAATAAAAAATATTATCAGGGAAAGCCTTCTTGATATAACTACCATAAATTTGCTTATGATAGCAGGTGATTAAATATAATCTTTACAAATTCTACTGAAACAATTATTCCATATTGATCACTGTTTGAAAACCAAAGTATGCTACTTATACTATAGTTTATTTTTATTATACCCTAGCGATTAGGAGATTGATTAGTAATCTATAGATTGCCAACCATGCAGAAGTTTGTATATTACATCCTATCACAAGTTTAGTATCAAATGCTTCGGAATCGTGGTGTTATCAAAGCTTATCCTATAACCAATGCTGAATTTTGAAAAATTCCTCAATGGGTTCTTTCTTTAATAACTTTATCAAAGCCAATCCTTGTGGAACTGATAGTACTGGCTTGGAAAAATAATTATCAGTTCCTAGTCGCGGACATGCTACTTGAATAAAGGCATCAATTTCTCTAAAGTTTTCTAACTTCTCATTTGAAATCTCGGTCAAAGCTATCATTTGTATATTAATTCCGAATTTGTCTAGCTCTTTCTTAAATTCTAAAGCCTTAATATTAGCAAATTGGCCTTCTTTTAATCCTATTATTATCCCTAACGTTCTTGCATCGAGTGCCTTGTATACAGAGAGTATTGCTCTCTTCTTGACAACTTCTGCTTCGTTATTGATTTGCAAAAATTCCTCAAAATATGGGTCGAGCATAAAGGTCGGTTTTTCTGTAGAAAGGGCTATCCCTATCGAATGGAATCTACTTTGGCCAAGAAAAATAAAGGCCTCAATCTCACTTTTGATGTTGTGTAGTGGATGAAATTCGCAACCAAAGACTTGTGCATCATTTAATTGTCCTTTGCCTTTTCCTTTTACCACGACAAAACCGTTATCCTCAAAAATCTTTTTGACTATGTCAATTTGATGCAAGTGTTGACTGTCTGTAACTAATGAAATAGTTTTAAATTGCCCCTTTAGTTCTGTTGCACATTTTAATGCCACGTTATCAAATCTTATGGTGTCAAAAGCATTTATCATGAATATTTTCTCTCCAAAGTTTTCTATGGTTATGGTGTGTCCTACGTTAAATAATAAATCTGCACCCAGCATCTCCGCAGCATGAGTATTAAGATCACAAGAACCCCAGCTCTTATCTCCTATTATATAGGATATTATATTGAATTCATTTTCAATTTTTTCAGAAACTTTTTGAATCTTTGGTAATAGGGGTTCAGGGCCATTCAAAGCTACGGAACGCGGCTTTCTATCTCTAATGATGTCAAAAATTCTGTCTTCATCTATCTGGATCAAATTAAACGCCTTTCTGAATCGTATTGGAATATACATTAATATTTTTATGTATTTTTGTATCTCATCTTTCTATAACCAAATACACCCACGGTCGTTCCTTTCTTTGATCAATTTTGAATATTTGATGTATGATTTTTATATTTTTACTCCGTAAACAAGTGTTCTTCCTAATTATTATAATGGTGGTTCTTGGTCAAGGACTAGTGATTTTGATACTGAGAAAAATAACAATAATACAGATACGTCTGCTATTGCTGTTGAGGATAATGTGTTTAGCTTTCAAAATGGGCTGGGATTATGACTATTCTTTCTTTTGTTTCATTTTCTCTCCAGGATCCTTTTTCTCAAATAGTTTAGAAATGCGTAAAAAGATTCGTTGAAGCTTAACTATGTGATGGCTCTTGAGAATACAATCGGTACTCCCTTTAACTAAATGCATTATATGTGGACGTTATCGCTTTTGAGGCGTCGAGGTTATGGGATCCTCCTCAGTAATGGCAGTTTGGAATATTAGTTTGAAGTCTAATGATATATCAAATGATAATAAAAACAAGCATTTCAAATGCACAATATGTGTTATAATATCTATAAAAAATTATATAAAAAATTAGGTGGAGGACTTGTTTAGCTGTTGGCTCAGATCAAATTGTGAAATATATGGTTCGGGGAATCCTGTTCTATCTTCAGGACATCCAAAGCCTCCTTGCAGTGCCTTTCTTACCACATTTTCGGAAATGTCAACAGTAGAGTTATCAGAGGGTGCAGATTCTCCGCCTGCTGGTTGACATGAGAACGTTACATCAAAGTTCGTTCCATTGATGTTTCCATAAATCCTATAGTCAAATGTTGTTGCAACTGTTGGATAAAATGTCTCTGATTCATATTTTCCTACTTCACCAAATGCAGGATCCAAATTAGATATCATGTTCTTGTCACCTGCTAATATTTCCACCTTTAACATGTTTTCTAGTCCGGTAATTGGTTGAGTCCCGTTTGCTCTACTATTGGTTGGATCTGATGCATTTGGCCAGTATCCATCAAGCGTAGCTGCAGTTTTATCATCTACATATAGTGGTTCATTTGCAGAACCAATAACAAACAGGTAATCTTTCCCGTTTATGCTAAAAAGCGCTCTTTGGTGCGCATATGACATTTGCAATACAGGAGCTGCTAACATCGAAACTAATATTATAGATCCCAAAAGAATCATATAGTTTTTGTTCATTAAAAGTTTATGTTTAAAGTTTATTATAATAATTGTTGTACAATCTTCGAACGTATAGATCAACTCCAAATCTTGATGTAATATTGTCTGATCAAGATTTTATCTTTGATAACCCTCGCAATTCACATATTAATTTTAAAACCGTATACGTTAGCGACTTCGACATTTGTACAATAATTATGCTATATCTTAATTGTAAAAAATAGTGTATGAATTTTTAAGCAATTTTGATAATTGCTCTGGATTCTGTCGTGGAAACTTGTATAATGATTTTGATATCTATATGATTATTATCTTTATTCGGTCACGCAAATCCTATCACGTACTTGCCTGAACCCAATAAAATTGTCGATCCTCCAAAATCCGTATCTGACCAAGTTACTATGACATTTAAGGAAAATCGAGCCGAGCAAGTAATATCCGAATTATTAATTCCAAGGATGAAAGAATTGAAATAACGATTTAAGAGCGTCTGATTCAGACTGGTCACTTTCTCTTACATCAAATGAATGTTTTTTCAGTTGAAGATAACAATGCTAAAACCCAATAACCATTAGAAAAAATACATCTTAAATGTCCCCCATTATTTCACAAATACTATGACCGTTTACAATTTAATTCTTAATTTTTATATAGCTCCTTTTAAAACAGGCTCAAATACCTTTTATCTTCATATCAATCATGTGAAAGGTCCGGCGATTGAAAATATTAGGAATGTAATTTTTAGAATTTAATAATCCTGATAAGAGCTTAGGACCACTTGTTGATACTATCAAAAAAATGGAAGTGGGAAATTATTCCTATACTGGAAATTATCTCAGTCAAGAAGGGAAATGGGAAATAAAAATAACCGTTCAAAGAATTGGTGAATACGATATAAACCACTAAATCAGCTTTGATATCAAATAATCAATTCGTAACTATTGTAAGGGCTGCATAATGTTCAGATGCAACCCACAAATAATATTCAACCACAAACATCATTAAATGAAACATTATTTTATCAAATCAATCCTATTGTCTAGCGATATTTTTAGCTTCGGATTAAGAAATTGAATAGATCATTCTAAAAGTCAGGCATAACTTGGAATATTTCTTGTGAAATATATCTTTCTGATTAAAATTATTCATACCCTAAGGTTAATATTATACTGAACAAAAATCTATTTTGACTTGTATCATGCAAGTCGCACAGGAATTAGATTGTGAATGGAAAAATTAGGAACTATAACAAAGTAACTACTTTTCGATCAAACAACTAATCAATGTCATTAAACTAGTAAATATGAAAATGATGATGGGGAGATTCGACCAAAAAATCGGTGCTGACCTGATAGATCGAATCTGACATGGGAATGATCAGATAGATGATATCGAAGTATAGATCATTATAATGCTATTATAATTGCATTAAAGATGATCCTATAGAACAAATCTAGCTAATGTGTGATTT
>DATEOO010000190.1:0-12076 GCA_035274085.1 Candidatus Nitrosocosmicus sp. | reverse complement strand
TTAATTCGCATGCGAAAATTACTCCCTTATTATTTAGTTTTTGAGCGATATGTGTTGTCTTGCCCCCGGGTGCTGCAGCCATATCCAATACAACCAAATCGGATTCACTATGAATATCTAATTCCTCTACTGCAATACAAGAGCTCAAGTCCTGAATGTAATAGTATCCTTTCAAATATTCAATAGTTGAACCTATACTAGGCTGTTTGGATATAGTGTCGTTACCTTTGCCAGGTTGCAAGTCACAGTCCTTTTGTGTAGCAACAATGACATTAAGGTTATTGTTACGATCATTATTTTGATGATTAACTTTGATTTCAGTGTCCTTAATTTCAATATCCCCAAATCCATGGTTCTTTATCTCAAATACCTCTTTTAGAATTGTCTCCCTTAAGTGATATCCTTTCTCATCGAGTCGTCTTTTTAGTTCCTGTGGATTAGTTCTTAGCGTATTTACTCTTATATAATAATGCAAGTTTTTGCTATTATGGATATACTCTAGCATCTGTTCAGGATAAGGGATAAAATTTAGAAATCTAGATATCATCCACTCCTTATATCCATATTTTTTTGATAAGAAACTCGAATGTTCGTTACCATTTAGAAGGACCGGATAGTCTTTAATAGCATCCATTCTATATTACAATTATCAGTGTGACAACTAGAATTAATAGATTTTAGAATTTTATTTGAAGATAAATAGTATGGGATTCAAAATGAAAAAGTTTCCCTTATGAATCCCATATCGTGTGTCCTAGTAGTAACCCTCCTTTTGTTTTAAGCAAGATTTAGCTAAGCAGCCTACCTGAGTGTATGTACGGGTTCCTAACTCTGTTTGGCCTTTCTCCACCTAGGTCGACAGTTTCACTCCAAGATTGAAATCACTCAGATTACTAATCATCATCGCTTTTGATCTCAACTGGATCCTTTTCTATTTCGTTGCCAGAAGTCTCCTTCTAATTATCGCTAATTCAGGTGCCCGTAGTGAGGGAGGAGTTTCCTCTTCGTTGTATATTCCCAGAAGTAACTTGCTCACTAGCTCACAATTAAAAATGAAACTCTAAAGTTATTAACTTTCTTATCTGATAGTCGTTTTTTTTGGTATTCTTTCTGGATGAAGATAAAATACAATATATTATTTTAACTCCAATAAGATTAGTATGAAGATTATTTGTAATCACTGAAATAATCTATATTGAAGAAAGTATCTTTTTAGTGCAATTCGTTAAGACAGTATTTTTTTAGAATTTGTCGCTAGGAGTTAAAAATGTGTGGAAAATATTCCCTTTCAATTGATATTATCTCATCTTGTCCGAGTGCACGAGAATAATCTTCCAAGATTTCGGAATTCAAATCCAGGAAGGTATGTCCCCATTTAAATTTATTTAAAAGATCTCTAGTCATTTCTTTGTAATTCAAAATATACAATGCCGCGGATATGGCTTCAACCGTAGAAAGCATTCCTAATTTTGCATAATTAGTAGGATTTCCGGCCAGTAAGGCGGGAAGCCGTCTATTATTGAAAAATTTTTTTTTTGTATTTATTACTTTCGTTGCTAGTTTCCAAGAACAATCAATAGCGCAAATGCCTCTAAATTTTTTCATATCGGTAGGGTCAACCATTTTTTCAGCGAAAGGGTTTAGTACTAAAAATGTATCAGGAACCCTCCTTACTTCCCTAGCCATCTTAAATTTAACAAGTCGTGATGCTGTACATTTGTTTGGATCATCCTGCCTGTACATCAGTACCGCTAATTTCAAAGGTACTGAGTCAGATTCACTCATCTTTTAATTTTTCTTTCTCCTCTTCCTGTTTATCCTTTTTACCTCCACGAATGAATGAATATACCAATAATCCAGCAATTACAGCCATTATGATATAGTTTACAGGGGGTTTTAAAACCTGAGGTATGATACCCACTTGTGGGATTGTATAGATAACTTTCCCCACATAGTTCTCCTTAGTTATTGGAAAATCTATTCCAGGAATGGAACATTCGTTTGCATCTCCCTTTGTAAGAATTGTTTTTTCCTGTATGACCTCATTTATGGCAATAGGAGCACAAAGGATGACGTTTCCTGTCAAATTATTTCCTTTCTCAATAATAGCAGATACCCGGTGTACAATAGTTTTATTTTCTTCCGCTGGATCTGGGGCTTTGAAAACGATGATATCACCTATATTCGCATTGGCAAATGTGCTATTATCTTTCTCCCAGACTATTATCAAATCGTTTATGTTAAGTACAGGGATCATGCTACCACTTGCCACTACATAAAAGGGATTAGAATCGGCCAATAGAGTCCTAATAGAAATAAATGCTATAGCAAATACTATAACAATGATTATAATTATTTTTATATCTTTCCTCTTGTTATCCTTGTTCTTCTTTGACAACTTGTAATAAATAATTTGGATTTTAAACCTTACATAAACATTCTGTTTAAATTCTATTTATCTCTTATTTCATCCTCGCAGTGCAATTCAAAACAAAAGTATATAATCAATATGCTTTTGCGAATATAACTGTCTTGTTAGCCTTTTTTCTGCAATAAATACAATCCCCAATTGCATCATCATATGCCATATCGAGACCAATTGGGAGGGCTTTTGAATTAAAGGGAATCACCCTAATATCTGCTCCAGTATTTTCCTTAACACTAACTTCACACTCTACATCACCACACCAACCTGTCACAATAAAGCCTAAATAACTCTCCAAACTCCTCTTGAAATCGTCAAAATTTGAAATGATTCTTATTTTCTTTTTAAGAAAGGTTTCAGCCTTACAATACAAATCAGATTGCAAACTTTGAAAAATCTTTTCGATTTCTTTACTCAAATTCGCCATAGGTAGAATACTTTTTTCTCTAGTGTCTCTTCTCACTACTTCTACATTATTGTTTTCAATATCTCTTTGTCCAATATTTATTCGGAGAGGGACTCCCTTCATTTCCCATTCATTGTATTTCCATCCTGCCGTAAACCCATCTCTTTCATCTACAAAAACCCTATAGCCTAAGGATACTAAACTTTCTTTTAATCTATTAGCGTGGTCCTTGACTAATTGTTCATTTGCATTTTTGTAAATTGGAATAATAATAATTTGGATTGGAGCAACTATTGGTGGTAATATCAATCCTTTGTCATCTCCATGGACCATTATTAAGGCTCCAATCAATCTCCATGATATTCCCCAAGAAGTTTGCCAAACAAAATCTTCATTATTATTTTTGTTTAAAAATTTAATATCAAATGGTTGTGAGAAATTCAAACCCAGATTATGTGAAGTTCCAAGTTGTAGTGCTTTTCCATCGGGCATCATCCCCTCCAATGTAGTTGTATAATCTGCACCAACAAATTTCTCTTTATCGCTCTTGTAGCCAGATATCGTAGGAATTGAAAGGACTTTTTCAATAAAATGTTTGTAGATATATAAAATTGTCATCACTTCATCCTCCGCCTCTTTTTTGTTAGAGTGAGCTGTATGACCCTCTTGCCATAAAAATTCTGAATTCCGTATGAATGGTTTGGTGGACTTTATCTCAGCCCTCAAAGCAGTGTTCCAAAAATTAATTTTAATTGGAAGATCACGATAACTGGATATCCATTTCGGAAATATTGAATAGAGCAGAGCCTCAGAGGTGGGCCGCAACGCAAATTTTTCACTCAACACCGAATCACCAGACGACGTTACCCAAAAGACCTCTGGATTGAACCCTTTGAAATGTTTTTCTTCTTTATTCAACAGACTTTCAGGTATTAAGCAAGGTAAGAATCCGTTAAGGTGCCCTGTATCTTTGAATTTCTGATCTAAGTAATTCTTGATGAGATCCCAGATAGCAAAACCATATGGCCTGAGAACAATGAAACCCTTTGCAGATATGTAATCTGCCAACCCTGCTTTTTCAATTATTTGAGAATACCATTCGCTAAAGTTTTCATCTTTTTTCACACTAATACCAAATTCCTTACTGATTTTCTGGGACAATTAATCAAAAGATAGCTATGGATTTCTATTTATGAAGCTTATGCTGTTCTTGTAAGGGCAACAAAAAAAGCAATGAGGCTACTCCAACGGGTCACCCTTACAATATACCACACCACTAATCCTACTATGGAAATTGCTACAAACATAGCATTGTACAAAGCCAAGTTCTTGTTTGAACACAGGACAATCTATAGATTCTAACTTCATTCTTTTTAACATTTTTGGACTTACGCCCTTTAGTTTTAGTTTACCCTTTTCATCCATCATGCCTGAGCTCTTTAGCTCAGCTTTTGCTCTATCACTTATTTTCAGGGATTTCTCTACCTGCTTTATCGGAACCTCATATTTCGTTTCGGGCGATTCGCTCATCTCGATTAGATTTAATGTACGGACTAATTATTTATAAAAATTTTTTTTCCATTTTGAGGACTATGACAGGTCTCTAAAAGCAATGACACACAGAATACAAGATTCTTATTTCTAAATTCGCTAGACTTGTCGAAATCAGTATGCGTAATAAATGCATTTATAAATAATCATTATTAGATGAGTAATAATCATACATCTTTATTATCTACGATGAATTCAATAAGCCTGTTTGAAGACATATGTGATATCCAAGAAAGATACGGAGAAAATACTCAAAACAATAGTCAATGGATGGAATAATAAGATATCGATTCCTAAAACTAAGAATATTAAAGCTTTTGAGATTGAAGAATATAAGAGTATCTTGGTTATCGATTCCCTTGTTGCAGTTTTCGTTTCTGATGAGATCGTACTGCCATTTTTGGGACGAACAGAAGTCTTGGAAAAATTCCCTTCAGTAATCGTAGACTCAGGTTCAATAAAGTTCATATGCAATGGAGCAAAGATATTGCGTCCAGGTATAGTAGAGTTTACTCAGTTCAACAGAAATGACATTGTAGTAGTAAAGGAAGAAAAATATGGAAAATATTTATCTGTTGGCATAGCACTTGAGGACAGCGTTAACGCTAAAGAATTACAAAAGGGACAAATTATAAACAATCTGCATTATGTCGGTGACAAATTCTGGAATGCTTTTAAGGAAATTTCCTTCAGGATATGATCAAATAATACTCAAATTGCGGCTTTATCTTTATATATCTTAACCATTTTTAAAATGACATGCTTACGGGAAAGATGACAGCTACTTGGCTAATCCTTTTAACTATTGCAGGATGCGCTGCAGTTCCAGTTTTGTTAATTTATTATACGACAGTGCATCCATTCATCGAAACTCATCCGCCTAAACTAACATTAGGTTTAGTAGAATTAATTCCAGAAGCCATAACAATTGGCTTTACCCATAGCGTTTCAACATAGAATCACATATCTATAGCATGTCAAAAAAAATTAGGATTATAGTCAACTAATTTATAATATTTATTTAAATAATCTTCTCCTAAAAATTAAAATATATTGACAATGGAATTAAAAGTTCATCCATCATTTTTTAGAGAGTTTGCCACAAAAACGTGGATATCTCCCTACGAAATAGTGAGAGAACTTATTGAAAACGCCTTTGACGAGGATGCAACAAATGTTCTTGTAACAGTACTCGACAATGGCAACGTGGTAATTGAAGATAATGCAGGGATGAACTCCAATTCAATGGACAAGTTTCTGATATTAGGCTCCCCACATAAAGCTGAAGAAACTCTTTCTCCAAAATTGAAAAGATTAAGAACTGGAAGATATGGCACTGGACGATTATCCTTTTTGACTTCATTTGATCAAATGAAGATCAAAACTCGGCTGGATGATTTTAGTAAAACCATAGCTATAGATGGAAACACATTAGAAGAGCTGATTACGGGAAGAGCAAAATTACGTGAGATAAAAGAGTCAAAACTGAGTAGAAATGGTACTGAAATCTTGCTGATAGGATCTAAAATTAGCATTGATATAAACAAACTTTATAAAGAGATTAAGAAACTTTCCATTCTAAAATATCCCCTCTTTGAGGTGTATATCAAATCTGCTAACAGTATTAAAGAATGGGATATGTCTGATTCTCAGGTAATACGATCGCCAGATATTCAAGGTTACAAGCTAGAAGTAAACCTAGATAACCCAAGAACTATCGGTGAGATAACTATTGCAAGAAGGCCTTTGGGACAAGACGAGAAAGGAATAGCAATAATGGTAGGTAATCACGTGGTTCTGAGGAGCACATTTGGATTTGACAACAAGCTTAGCCGAGTAACAGGATATGTTAAATGTGATGAACTTACATCCAGATTTGCAGATAAATCGGCATTGATTGAAAATGATACGTATAGCGCTTTCAATCAAAATGTAAAAACCTTCATAATTGATCAGGTGCTCCCAAGCTTAACAGAATATGAAGATGTTCTAATCACAAGGGAAGAATCAAAAATTTATAAGGAAATTGATAAGGTTATGGGTCAAGCTGTTTTGGAAACGCTTGAAGCAGGAGAGGAGATTCAAGGATTTGAATCGGTTGAGGTTTCATCCCCAGCTGATGAAAACGGAATAGATGACTCGAGTCACACTAGAGATAGTTTCACGGGCAATCCATACTCAATTCATGGCAATGAAAATGATAAAACCGATAATGTGTCTTATGCCTTGACACAAGCAGATAGAAACAATAATTTAGATTTTGAGGATGAGAATAGCAAACGAAACTCCGATTCAACTTTTGATGATATCGATGCAAAAAAAGCTACAAAGACCTATTCATCAGACAATTATATCGATAGCAGAGACAAAATTTTAAGCAATCCTGAAATCTCCAATTCAGGTAAAGAATTTGCCTTTAACGATTCTACCAACAGAGATACGTCTTTAACACAGGTTTCAAATAATGATTACAAAGACAGCCTCTCTAATGGCAATATTGGGATGATTCGAAAAACTATTAGAAAACCCATTCTCAAAAAAACCTTCACATTAAAAAAAATAGGATATAAGGTAATCCCCTACGAAGATGAAACAGATCCGAGATACAGTTTTACGAATGAAAATATTGTCTTTGTGAATAAGGCTCATTCCACCTATAAGGTAGAAGCTCAAAGAGGAGATGAGTTTCTATTCAGACACATAACAAATATTGTTGCAGAAGTGGTGGTTGGATCAAAGTATCCAGAAGCAAAGGACATTCTAGAAATTCAAAATAAATTAATCTCCGAAGCAATCAAGATTCATGACTACTCAATGTTGAAAAAGTAGGCATCCATATAGAAACGACTAAATCTAACTCTTTTTTTTTAATTATTAAATGGCTTTTCAATTTATGCCCGGAGCAACAGCAGTCGGTATTACTTACAATGATGGAGTACTTTTGGCTGCTGAGAAGAGAGTTTCATACGGCAATTTCGTAGTTAATAAAAATACTAAAAAAACGTTTAATGTTACTGATCATGTGGGTGCCGCCTGTGCAGGCATGGTTGCGGACATGCAAGTTCTTGTACGCCAAGTAAGCGCTCTATCAAAAATCAGGAAATTGGAAACCCGACGTAATGTCGAACCAAATTCGGTTGCAAAATTGATGTCGGTCATAATGTTTGAAAGGAGATATTTCCCTTTATTAACTCAAGTTGTAGTGGGAGGTGTTACAACTGGCAAACCAGAAATTTATACTCTCGATCCACTAGGTTCAGTTTTACCAGATAGATATGCTGCAGTAGGAACAGGAGCTGAGATGGCGTTGGGAGTAATGGACGCAGAGTTTGATGAAAACCTTGATGAGGAGAAAGCAACCAATCTGGCACTAAAATCTATTCGATCATCCATTCAAAGGGATTCTGCTAGCGGTGATGGTATAGATATTCTGATCATTAATAAGAATGGGAAAAGTGAAAACTCATACCCAGTATGAATGTGAAAAACATCATTATTTTTTATCATTTTAGCAAAGGGTCGAAACAAATTCTGCACTCTATATTAAATTAATCAAATAGTTTTTTTATTGATAACTTATTATTTATTTGAACTAATATTTGAGAAATGAGATTATAAAGGAAATTGAATAAAGTTTTGGTGGTATTGGGCCTTTAATTCTCGTTTTACCAAATTTGGAACTCTCTGTGCCGATTTTTTATAAAAAACAAATTTTAGAATAAATAAAACTTGACGGGAGGAAGGGGGCGGATAATAATGTTTAATCTCATTGCATAGTCATGGAGTTTTTTTCAATTATAGTTCCGAAAATTAAGTTCAAGAATTGGATAATGTTAAAGGAATAATAGGCGAACAGGACTAATGGATGTAGCTGATAGGAGTTATGTAATTGGATGAACATCTTAGCAATGATTTAGTGGTATTTATCTAAGCAGTAATTCACACTACAATAATAAATTTTAAGATAACCTTTAGTGGTAGTTGCGGATCATTAGGTTGATGAAATATTGAAAGGCTAGATGCGAATATATAGATATATTATTTAAATCACTGCTACTGAATACCAAAAACTGGAAGAGAATGGATTGAAGTTAGGATCAAATGTATTGTTAGTTCCGATATTTAGAATAAAATGTTTTCATTGAAAAGTAGTTATTATAAACTTGACGGCGACTGAACACTTGTTTTGGACATGTCTTAATCTTGTATAGTAGGTATAGTTTAAGATTAGATTTAAGAATTTGTGGAACAATATATTCAGGAGATGAAAACAACATCTCATGTTATAACTTTCTATGATAGAGATACGCCTAATGGAACGGATCGATATCGCATATCGAAGACTAAATGTGCTCTATGTCTCTCCGGTCTTTACAATTTCAATCCTATAATAATTCAATCATACCTGGTAGGTTGAACTAGATGATATAGAGTATTTGATTTATTTAAGTATTGAAATTTCTATTCAAAATTCTAAAAAAGTGTCACTTATTGAAAATATACTATAAAAAAAAATTTAATAAGAGTTACATAGACTTTTATACCAATACCATAAATATTATATTTTCAATCCTAAAACAGTTTGATTAAAATATATATAATAGACATAAATTTCCTCATCTTAACCACTTTTCAACCCTATTGTAGTTCGATTAAACCCCCAGCGACTCTCTTTTTCACACTAATCTTTTGGAACAATATCAAATAGGAACTTGTCAACTTCCCATTATGTTGATTATTTATAAATGCTGATCTAATTGGTTGTGTTTTTCCGATTATTCTTTATTCTAAGGTATTAATTTAATTAACACTATTCAAGCATAACATTCATGCTAACTTGAACCCAAAATAATAGTCCTATATAAGGCGGGCCCGGAGGGATTTGAACCCTCGGCCTGACGCTTAGGAGGCGTCCGCGCTATCCATTATGCGCCTTTGGTTATACAAAGTCTGCGCTACGAGCCCATCTAATACTATCGAGTTATCATACTTTTTGAAATTAACATAATATTAATTTTGAGAAGAATTTACAAGGTTAGATGTAACCATTAATTTTCCCAAAGTAGTGATATTAATTACTGTTTTCCCTCTGTCACCTTTATCTACTTCCACCAATCCCAAGTCTGCTAATCCTTTATTTTCCTTACCACCTTGAACATGATAACTTAAAAGAGGCTTCCCATAGCCTGAAATTTGTTCTAGTTCTTCTAAGCTGCTTACCATTCCGCCGATACTATCAATACTTTGTAATATTTTTATTTTAGTGTCTGATATAATTTCACTGTAACTGAACTTTAGTACTGGTAATAACAGAGGTATAGTGTGAGCATGGTCCATTGCAAAAGCCTTTATTCCATTAATGAAGGCAGATGAGAGTGCGGCACAACTAATTAATTTATCCCCTGAACTCACATTCATTAGTATTTGATGATATTCCATACTTTTCTTTAACAATACTTCATTAACTCTTTCAATTGTATCCTTTACGACATTTTCCTTCTCAACAAGAATTATTTCTGAACCTACACCAATTATTGTTTCAATCTTCTTTGAATATTCGATGGCTTTGGATTCATCATTTGAGTAGCATATCAATATGAGTTGGTGAATAGGAAAATTTCGAATCCCTAATGCAATCCCATCTTGATCATCGTCACCAAAGGTAGCAATTTGAAGGGTCTTCATTCTATAATACAGTGTAGGACGAACTTTATTAAAAATATTTGCTATTTTTTCGTGTTTTTTGAATATAGCGAGCAATAGGAATTGAATATTGGAAGATCATGATAATATATTAAACAGAAAATTCAGATTGACCGAATTTAAGATATCATCTCATTTGACAGTTAACCTATCAGGTTCATGTTTAACTATGTTCTAATACAAACCCCATCATTATATTCTAACAAATTAGTATACAAAAAAACTCGTTTTAATATTAGGATAATCAATTAATGTTAGAACTTGAAAATGTCAGACGTGGATCTTAATACGTGTTCGAGAATCATTAAAGTCCTAACCGAGCTTGAAAAACAATCGGCTTTAGAAAGATCAGGCTCCGTAGAGGTACTCCATGAAGATTCTATGCTTGCGATTACCAATGATACTGGAAAATTTTTCAGTATCTTACTCTCATCCATGAATGCCAAAAAGATATTAGAGGTAGGAACATCTGTAGGTTACTCGACACTGTGGTTAGCATATTCTTTGTATCAGAATATAGAAAACCCTCACCTATCAAAAGGAAACATCACTACCATAGACAATAATCCACTCAAGATCAAGAAAGCAGCAACAAATTTTAAGAATGCTGGAGTCAATGGTGTAATAGAAATAGTTGAAGGAAATGCCATAGAAGTACTAAGGCAATTGTCAAAGCATGTTAATAATATTCAGAATGATCAATCTCAATATTTTGATTTTATTTTTTTGGACGCTGATAAGGAAAATTTGCCAGAATATTTTGATTTATCTATATCAATGGTAAAGAAGGGTGGAGTAATCGTTACTGATAATGTGTTGTATCCTGAAGAATATAGACCAAGCATGTCTAAATACGTAGAATATATAAGGAAAAAAGATTTTGTTCAATCGGTAACGGTCCCAATCGGCCATGGGGAAGAAGTGAGTCTAAAAATCAGATAATTCTTGAGAAAAGACATGAGACATCGTGTTCACAACCCAGTCAAAATTAAAACACAAGTGAATATGAGGAAAATTATACCACAATAGTAAAATTTGAACATTTAAAAGAGAATAGATACTGCATCTAGACATAAATTTAACTCATTAAATTAAGTTTTATTTAGATAAATTAAGGTTTAACCTAACCATTTCTATTAATCTTAATTATGAAAATTGTTGTAATTCTAGTCCACGTTGGGCCTTGAACAAAGTTATTAATTTGAGCATCTTAATATGAACATGATAAAAATTGTAAAGTCAAATCATCCCAATGAAATAATCACTCTTGAATTATCAAAGGCTGAGCTAGAGGATATCCTGAACTCAGTTGACTGTATGACTGATAAAGAACAAAGAAAATTATTAGAAAATATACCGTCCACAGAGGAAGGACGAACAAGATTGGATAAATACAAAGCCCTTAGGGAGGATCTCAAGAAAATATCTGAATCCGTTTCATGATACTAATCGCGATCGAATGAAATTACATGTTATAGCACCAAATTAAAGAACTGTAAAATTAAGATTTATGAATTAATTATAATATTAAGAATATTTAACATAGAATGTGATTTTTCTTTCAAAAATGGTTATTTCATATGTTGAATGATATGAAAAATACTTCAAAAATAGAACTAATAATGTGAATTAATCAAAAACATAAAAAATTTGGTTTAGGATTGTAGGTATGGAATTTTTCCATTTGCACCTACTTCACTAATCATTTTCAATCCTATTATGCTATTGGAGCTACTGGTTTACCTGTTTCTGTTGTTGTAGTTTCACTTTGAGGAGCTACTGGTTTACCTGTTTCTGTTGTTGTAGTTTCACTTTGAGGAGCTACTGGTTTACCTGTTTCTGTTGTTGTAGTTTCACTTTGAGGAGCAATCATACGAGAGGTGTCAGTGCTTGATGTGGATTTGTCGTTTTTGTCGTCATCAGCAGAGCTTGTTTCCTTTTTGTCGTCATCAGCAGAGCTTGATGTGGATTTGTCGTTTTTGTCGTCATCA
>DATEOO010000189.1:0-3931 GCA_035274085.1 Candidatus Nitrosocosmicus sp. | reverse complement strand
AGCCTGTTTGTTTAGTTTTTCGATATCATCTACTTGATGTATAATCTTAAAGTCATTCATTGGGATGAGCTCCTTTTCTATTGCATAAAACATGAAAGCATCATCAGCATCGGGTGTATGCCCCACTCTAATTTCTAAAACCATGAGCTAATATTTTTTTTATTAATCGTTGTCATATAAGTCAACAGGTTAATCGATGTTAGGTATTTCATTGCCCTTTTAAATTCTCTAAATTTTTAATTCTTTACAGGCTTTTGTTTGTTAGGGTATCTTTTACTTTATTGATGCTTATCGGCACGCCATTGCTAAATGTAAGTACTCTCTTAAACTAAATGAGTCAAATGCAGTAAATCCCACTCCCCACTTTTTCCAGGTTTTTCTATGTCTTGTGGTGCACAAGGAAGGTTTAATAACCCTAAAAAAACTTTTTTGAAATATAGAATGCCCAAGTTTAAATCGACTCAAGATATTCTCAGGATAATTGGAAATAAAGACCAGATTAGAAATTTCGGGGTTATTGCTCATGTAGATCATGGAAAGACAACGATGAGTGATAGCCTTTTGGCAGCTTCGGGAATTATTTCCCCTAGTGTTGCAGGACAGGCATTGGCCCTAGATTCTATGAAACTAGAACAGAATAGACAAATGACAATTAGAGGAGCTAATGTGACCTTGTTCTACGAAAATGATGATGGTAAGGAATATGTAATAAATATGATAGATACTCCTGGGCACATCGATTTTACTGGTAGAGTTACTAGAGCCCTACGAGCAATCGATGGAGTAGTCGTAGTTTCTGATTCAGTGGAGGGTATTATGACACAAACTGAAACAGTAACACGTCAAGCATTAGAGGAAAGGGTCAGACCTGTATTATACATAAATAAGATTGACAGGCTAGTGAAAGAACTTCGTTTGGATCCAGCTGCCATGCAAAAGTGGCTATCTAACATTATAGCTGAGTTTAATAGATTAGTGGATTTATATGCCGAGCCTGAACTGAAGGAAAAATGGAAGGTAAGTATTCAGGGCAATACCGTCGCATTTGGATCGGCAAAGGATAGATGGGGCTTTAACTTCAAAGTGGCACAGAAAAAAGGGATTAGCTTTAAGGACGTTTATGATGCATACACTTCTACGGATCCTTCATCAATTAAAAAGCTATCAGAAAGAGCTCCTTTGCATGATGCTGTACTTGGTATGGTGGTTCAACATCATCCCCCACCTCATGTAGCACAAAAATATAGAATACCAAAAATTTGGCCAGGTGACCTGGATTCTGATATTGGAAGAGCATTATTAAATTGTGATGAAAATGGTCCGGTTTTGATGATGGTAACAACGATTAACGTTGATCCACAAGCCGGAAGGGTGGCGACAGGTAGATTATTTTCTGGTACAATCAAAGATGGGGACGAAATTTTTCTTATAGATGCTAAACGGACTGGAAAAGTGCAGTCTGTGAATATTTATATGGGAAACACACGTGAGGTGGTAAGTGTAATCCCATGTGGTAATATCCCCGCTTTATTGGGTTTAGATTATGCCGTAGCAGGAGAAACTATTTCGTCTCTAAAGAGCGTACCTGCTTTTGAATCTATAAAATATGTTTCTGAACCAGTCGTTACGATCGCAGTGGAACCTAAACATCCAAAAGATTTACCAAAACTTGTTGAAGGTTTGAGAAGAATAACTGTTGAGGATCCGAACTTGATTGTAAAGATTAATGAAGAAACTGGAGAAACATTAATGGCAGGAATGGGGGTCTTACACCTTGAAATTGCGACCTCACTGCTCCAAGAATTAGGCTTGGATATAAAAACCACTCAGCCTCTGATAAACTATAGAGAAACCATTAAAGGAAGAGCAGGACCTATAATGAGCAAGTCGCCAAATAAACACAACAAGATCTTTTTGAGAGTAGAACCATTAAGTGAGGAAGTTATCGATATGATTAGGACAGGGCAGTTGCGAGAAGACATGGACAAGAAAGAATTGTCTAGGCTTCTTAGAGAAAAGGGTTGGAGCACGGATGACGCTAGGAGCGTAGTTACTGTAGACCCAACTGGAAATATGCTTTCTGATGAAACAAAAGGTGTTCAGTTTATCCAAGAATCCATGGATTCGATAAAATCTGGATTTGAGGATGTCATTCATTCTGGACCTATCGCTCAAGAATCTGTCAGAGGTTTGCGCTTTGTTTTACACCACTTTGTACCCCATGAGGATCCAGCTCACAGAGGTTTGGCTCAATTGATGCCTGCAACTAGACGAGCTATGTTGGGATCAATGTTGATAGCCGATCCTGTCTTATTGGAACCGATCTTAGGGATAGAAATAAAATGTCCACAGGAACAGATAGGTACAGTTGCCGGGATATTGTCAGGAAAAAGGGGAAAATTGCTAAATGTTGACCAAAAAGGTGTAATAGCTATTATCTTGGGCGAAGTACCTGCTTCAGAAACATTTGATCTGTCTGAAATGATGAGAGGAGGAACAGCCGGAAAAGCAATGTGGAGCACTTACTTTAAGACTTGGCAAGCAGTACCTCAATCAGTCTTAAGAAATATTATTACAGACATAAGGAAAAGAAAAGGTATTAATCCAGAACCTCCTTCCCCTGATGAATTCATAGATAAGGAATAATAAAAAGCAAGAAATTCATACACTATTTTATTTTGAACTTGTTCCAATCATTTTATTTTACTAAATTTATTCTATTTTATTTGACACGATTTCAAATATGTTTTTCGAAGAATATTCATCATGAGAATTAGAGATCCAAACAGCATTGGTATACTAATAATCACGAACAGAATTTGATAAGTGTTTAATGATGATGCAAGAACCATGGAACTAAATCCTACCAGAGAATAAAATAAACTCCCTGTGCATGTCGGACATCCTACAAATAATCCAGTAGAAATTCCTACAGCTCCAAATAGGTTTCTTCTTGACATCTCCGCTGTCCGATTTTTGGAGTAAATGAATATGTTAAGGGTAACATTCAACCCGACCAATATAGAAAGTGTAACCCCAATAATTAAGTTCAGCGGAATTACCATAATAGATAGGCTTTCGCTTAATTGAAGGATCAACATTGGAAGATAACCAATATAATTGCAGCAAATAATGAGTTTGTATGTAGGATAATCAATGCTTTTAATTAAGTCTGTATATGATCTTTCTATTTTCGATGCATCCTGATGATGACTGGTTGGATGAGTGGCGTTTGCTTCATGTGTTAAATGGCTAGACGGCGGAAAGGGGTAAATTGAAAAAGTAGTATTTTCATCCACGAAATAAATAAAAGTATTTGAAAGGAATCCAAAGAATATAAAATAAAGCAGACAAGATATTACAAAAATGAGTTTATATCTTGTCGATTTAAAAGGAGATTGAAGATGGTATAGTAAATTCCGAGGGTTATTTTCAAGTCTTGACTTTGAAAAGTAATACTTAAAGATACTTAGATACAGAAGAAAAAGGCTAGCCAAATACGCTATCAGTACTGTTACAGCTAGTGAATACAAAGAATCAGATAAGAAAATCTCTACCCCAGGGGTAGTGAGACTAGAATAAGAATAAAGAATAAAGAATAATGCTGTACCAATCAATGCAGGAATTGTTATTCCGTTCTTGTACTTTGAATAACTCTGGTACTTATTCAATTTATATTATTTTCATTGCAAGTTTAAATTAAGCGTTTCAGAATATTAACCAAAACCAACTCAGCCCAAAAATACTCCAAATTATTCTAATACCTTAAATATTAATCCATTTAGAGGGGTAATAAAATGACCAATTTACATAAAATCATATATTATAATTTTGATATCTCTGGTTTTGATTTGACAACCTAAATATAACAGGAAATAAATTTTTTAGAATTGTGAAAATAAATTTTTCGGATATTGTTCAAGTGATATTT
>DATEOO010000188.1:0-9772 GCA_035274085.1 Candidatus Nitrosocosmicus sp. | reverse complement strand
TAGCGAAAATATTCAAAGTATTTCAATAGTATCTTTTACCTATGAGAAGAGGTTTGGGTATAACTTCTCATAGGTAATTATTAGAATTTCAGTTACCAAGATCAAACCTTTAATATTATCAATCTTTTACGATTTTGACTACATCTTTATTTTTTGTTGATAATTATATGAATAAAAGCTAATCCGATTTTGTTGATCTAAAATATATTTTTCTTTTTAGATAATCCACAGATAACTTTATCTTTCAGCTTTGTCCAAAGTGACAACCTTTCTTCTTTTATTAGTGGGGAAACTTTTCATTTCCAAATGAATGTTAGTGCATAATCTGCTCGAATAGATGGTTTAATATCAGTTTTGAGGGTAACTATTTTGAGAGAACTGACTTCCTTCATATATATATACAACTAATGGGATATGAAATAAATGATTCACCTGTATGATAAAATATTAAACAAGTTTCTTCAAAATTCTTGCGTTACTCTTCTAACTACTTTTTATACCTTTGAAGTATCCAATATTAGACAATAAATGAACAAATCCTTGATCATTGTGCAAATATTCAAATAAACAGTCTCGCTATTATAAGAACTGCATAAATTCAAATATTTAAAAATCATAAAGGGTAGAACATCAGAATATGGGATTAAACCTAAAACCATTGATTACATCCAATCCTATCAGAATTCCCGATTTAGATGGAAAAGTGGTTGCAATAGATGCTTTCAATGTAATTTATCAATTCTTAGCGACAATTAGGGGCCCCACAGGAGAATTATTAGCGAACAACCAAGGAGAACCCACCAGCCATCTAAGTGGACTTTTTTATAGAAACATAAATTTGCTTAGTGATGGAGTCAAATTGGTATATATTTTCGACGGGCTACCTCATAGATTGAAATCAGGAGAAATTCAAAGAAGAAGGAAAGTCAAAGAAGAAGCAACTGAAAAGTATAATATAGCATTGGAAGAGGGAAGAGTAGATGATGCAAAAAAATTTAGTCAGGCTACTTCAATTCTAACCTCTAAAATGATTGAAGAATCAAAATATTTATTGTCATTGATGGGAATTCCGTATATTACGGCAAAGTCAGAAGGGGAAGCAACCGCCGCACTTCTTTCCAAGAGGGATTTAGCATATTCATCCGTTAGTCAAGATTATGATTCAATATTATTTGGCGCTAAAAGGTTGATAAGAAATTTGACAGTTAGTGGAAAAAGAAAAATCCCAAATAGAAATATGTATATTGATATCGTACCAGAAATAATAGAGTACTCTCAAGTACTAAAGACTAATAATCTAACTCACCAGCAGCTTGTGGATGTTGGAATCCTGATTGGTACTGATTTTAATCCTGATGGATTTAGTGGCATAGGTCCTAAAAATGCTCTAAAATTGATACAAAAGTACAAGAAGCTTGAAGATATAGAAAAAATAAAAACAGAACTATTGAACACTCCATATAATGAAATCAGAGAAATATTTCTGAATCCCCAAGTTACTGACATAGAGGACTTTAATATTGAATTTCATGATATAGAGAAGGAAAAAACTATAAAATATCTTTGTGATGAGAAAAATTTCTCTAGTGAAAGAGTCATCAACCACTTGGGAAGACTTGAAAAAAGTATTATTAAAAGAAGTCAATCTCTTGACAAATGGTTTTAGCAAAAAAAGTAGTAATTCTGATACAAATAACAGTCATGTGTATACAGATACTAGAACAAGAGATCATAGTATCAATTAATTATCAGATATATTTATTTTAGATTTTTTCAATACAATATTTTTTTCTGATTTGAATCTTTCTAAATCATAACTATTCATATCTACAAATTTGATACCTTCAGAAATAACTGGATTGACCTGTTTTATTAGTGAATACATCTTCTGACATGCATTTCGATAATCTGGATGGCCCTGCGGAGTTGTCCGTAGTTCAATCATATGACATGCTTCACGAAGATTCATTTTTATAAAATATGGATACCTATAAGCAAAAGTTACAGCATATTGTGCTTCTGCAGGCATTGTAGATGAGATTAACTTGTATGTATCAGCACTATGATACATACAATCACTATAATCCTTTTCTATTCCTAATTCACTAATTTCCTCTGGAATATCAAACCCATATTTTGTAGATAACAACTGGCGACTCATAGTCAAAAGTCTATGCCTATGAAGATCTCTAAACATTCCATAATTAGTTACTAATTCAAATGAATAATCAATTATCTCAAAGGCTCTTCCAGGCCTATGTCTTCTATTTTCTCTAAAATGAGAATATGCACGAATAATCTCATGTCGCTTTTCTTCAGAGAAGGTAGTAACAAGACCTAGTAAAAAAGACATGGATAGACCTCTACCATATTCATGCATGATAGAAGCAACTAATTTTATTTCCGCTTCAATATTGGGCAAATGATAAAGCAATTTGACACCTGTGAAGTTTTTGATATTAACGAAAGTATCTAATGCAATATTATCAACGGAAATCTCACTATGTTTTTGATAAAGATCCTTATTCAGAATTCTTGAAATTGATTTCTCGGTATTATCAAGGTATTTGTAATATGAAATGCTGTATCTATCTTTTGATCGTTTGATAAACGGTTCGATGTACTTTTCGAGTTCCTTATATAATAAATTACCTAACTTTTTCATTTCTTCTAATTCGGAGGAGTTCATATTAAATAAAAGATATTCAAACGCTCTTCCATTTCCTGTAATTGCCAAGTTAGTGAGGGTTGAAGACGGAAGGAGATTTCTTAATATGTCTAAAGCTTTGGCCTTAATGGATGAATTATATATTTTTTTGCATTATCAATATCCATAGAGCTTTTTAAGTTATTAAACAGGGTATCAGTTTTTGTTTCAGAATCATTAAAAAAAGATCATCTATTGGAATTTTTTCTTTTAGATACTGTTGCATAGGTAAGATATTCTTTGAATAAGTTTCAAATCCCAAATCACATGACTGTATATACTTGTCGGCATAAGCGGATGACATGATTTTTTTATCTCTAAAATATTTATAAACTCCATTAATTTTTTTATCAAATGCAACGTAGCGGGATGATTTTTCTAAAAAGGATAATCCGATCCTATGATCTTCTATTTTTTGTGCTGATATATTGGAAATCCCTTCAAGAGCACATTGAGCCGTCCCGAGTTCAGCTACAGATTCATCTCCATATTCTAAAAGGACTCTATTATAAAATTCCAGGCCTCTATTGGGATTTGGTAAAAATTCATCAATAAATATCCTTCTCATCGTCTTGTCAGTTCTAGAATACCTAGCCATTAAAGCTCCACGGTCTACTTGATATGGAGTAATTATTACAAATACGCTACCGTCTGAATTGGAAAAATGAGATTCGAGATTTTTTCTTTCTTCATTATTAAAATTTTCCTGATTCAATTTCTTACTCAAAGTATTGTAGGTATGTAATTGTACTCATAGTTGATTAAATATTACAATATTATAAAATCTTTTTCACACAGTGTGCATTATACTCGTCTACAAATTGAATTGCATGAGCGAATTGAGGCTCGAATTTGTCAGTAAAAAAGTTAAAGATATGTATGGAACATTCATTGGAAAAGTTGTAGGTATCATTACAGATATAGAAGGATCTATAGAATCCGTAAGTGTAGACTGCGGATCAAGTGGTATAAAAAATTTACCATATGAACAACTGTTGGTACAAGGCGACTATGTCATATTTATTCCCAGGTGGCGATTGGATGCTCAAAAGCTTTTGCGAGAAAAATCTTTGACGTTGAAGAGGATTAAAGCTTTGCAAGAAATCGTAGCTGATAACGACAATATGAAAGACGATGCAGAATTGGTATACTTAAAGTACGAAAAAAGATTGGATGATTTAGGCGAAAACACCAAAGAGATTATTGAGAGACTTCATCAAAGAATATCTGAAATAGATATGGAATCGAAAAGAATAAAGGCAGTTTTATTTGATGCAAAATTGCAGTATAAGAGTAACGAAATAACAGATGATATTTATCAACAAATAACTACACATACGAATGAATTAATAGATCATGTCAATTTAGAAAAGACAGAAATAAACAACATAATAAATAAGCTTTCACAACAAACAGTAGACAATAACGTTACCTCGAATAATAACGAAATCAAGAATGATCAATTAAATGTTCAAAATGAAGATAAAGAAGATGTATTAGATTACAATATTCAAAATCCAGTCCAAGAATCAGAACAAGACATGAATTATAATCAGGGGATTCTACAAGACCAGGAGCAACAAGTAGTGGCATCAAATGCAGAAGACGCTGAAAGTTCTACCAATGAAGTAACCAACTATGTAGAAGCGCCATTAGGAAATAATATAGAAAACAATGAATCCACCCATATAATGGCTACAAATAATTAAGAAGCGCAAAATAACAAAAAAGATCTGAAATATGCAAGGTATTTGGTTAGAAAGTCACCATTATTTTTGATCAGTTCTTTCCTCTATATTTAATTAATTGATTGCATTTCTAAAATTTAATAAAAAATCATACAATATAAGAATTCATAAAAATTTAAAAAGTTGTTTTACTTTTGTGTAGTTGAACTTAAGAGTTCTCCAATTTCATTATGCATTTTAAGAAAGTTTAAGCCTTTTTCGGTGGTTTTGTAAGTTTGAGAACCTTCAACGTATTCGATTAGATTATTTTCAATTAATACTGATAAATATTCACGTAACTGGGCATAACTTAAAAATGCTTTATACATGATTTTTGTTTTGGTTGCTCCGCCGTTAGCTGCATCCAGGATCATGGCCACTATTTCAGTTCGACTTCTATATTTCACACTTTATTTTCGTTCTCTTTATTTATTTTAGTTTATTGCAACAATCAAATATAACATTCCTATATAAGTTTATTATATAATTCCAAAGTGCCGATAAAAGAAAAATTTATGAATGAAAAGATGCATAAATTGATATGATTATGAGTGGTTTTTGATAGAGAAATAAAATATAGATAATACATTATAATAAATAACAAAAGCATTTAAGTAAAGAAAAAACTTTTCCTTTTTAATGATTGATCCTCAATATCGCAAGGATGAGCATCAAGAAATCATTTCTCTTGAGGGAAATAAGATAAAAGGAATGAAAAGAATATCCCAAATAGATCCAAAACAATTTTGGTCGAATTGTGCTAAGAACTTGGCGTGGTTTAAAGAATGGGAGAAAGTATTGGATTGGAACCCTCCATTTGCTAGATGGTTCTTGGGAGGCAAACTGAATGCCGCTTATAATTGTCTCGACAGACATCTAACAAGTGAAAAAAAGAATCAAGCAGCGATTATTTGGGAAGGCGAAGATGGAAAATCTGTTACTATTACATATAGTCAATTGTTTTATAGAGTGAATAAATTAGCCAATGCACTCAAAAAACTGGGTATAAAAAAAGGAGATCGGATCACAATTTACCTACCAATGATACCCGAATTAGTCATATCGATGCTTGCTTGTGCTAGAATAGGAGCCATTCATTCTGTTATTTTTTCAGGGTTTAGTTCTCAATCTATCATTGACAGAGTGAATGATGCTGAATCCAAGATAATAATTACAGCAGATGGAGGATTTAGGAGAGGAAAAATAGTACCACTTAAGAAAATAGTTGACGAAGCTGTGAAACAAACCCCCACTGTCGAAAAAGTAATAGTCGTTAAAAGAACTCATGAGGATATAAATATCGACAAAAAAGACACATGGTTCGAAGATTTAGTAAATAAAGAATCTAACTATTGTGTGTCAGAATGGATGGAAAGTAACGATCCTTTGTTTATATTATATACATCTGGGACCACAGGTAAACCCAAAGGTGTTGTCCATGGAAGCGGAGGATACTTAACTCATCTTTTTAACTCGGCAAAGTGGGTCTTTAATTTTGTTCCCACGGATGTATTTTTCTGTACAGCGGATATAGGCTGGGTTACTGGACATAGCTACATAGTGTATGCACCATTGATGCATGGAATAACCGAAATTATTTATGAGGGTGCACCAGATTATCCTGACCAAGGTCAATATTGGAACATTATTGAAAAACACGGGGTAACTATTCTGTATACTACGCCCACGGCTTTGAGATCTTATATGAGATATGGAAATGATATACCCAATTCATATGATCTATCAAGTTTGCGATTATTGGGCACGGTAGGAGAGCCAATAAATCCAGAGGTTTGGAGGTGGTATTTCAATACAATTGGTAAAAATAATTGTCCTATCATAGACACATGGTGGCAAACTGAAACTGGTGGTATTATGATAAGTATGTGTACAGGGATCGAGAACATCCAAATGAAACCTGGGTCTGGAACACTTTCATTACCAGGCGTTGAATTAGAAATAGTAGATGACCACGGTAAAAAAGTAGATGTCAATAAAAAAGGGTATTTAACTGTAAAAGAACCCTGGCCCGGAATGCTGCTTTCATTATGGAATAACAAAGAAAGATATGAAAAAACATACTGGGAAAAGACACGTAATAGTTATTTCGCAGGTGATTTTGCATATGTAGATAATGATGGATATTATTGGATACTAGGAAGAGCAGATGATATATTGAAGGTTGCAGGTCACAGATTAGGAACAATAGAACTTGAAAGTGCTTTTATCTCTCATCCTTCGATAGCCGAGGCCGCTGTTACTAGTAAAAAGGATGAAATCAAAGGTGAAACAATCATCGCATTTCTGGTACTAAGAGAAGGTGCGGAATCATCTTTGCACTTAGATAAAGAGGTAAATGAGCACATTAAAAATACAATAGGACCAATTGCATCTGCCGAAAAGATTTATTTCGTAAATAAGTTACCAAAGACACGAAGTGGCAAAATAATGAGAAGACTTCTAAGAGCCATTGTAAATAACGAGACTGTTGGAGATATAACTACCCTTGAGGATGAGGCATCCATTGAAGAGATAACTCATGAATTACAAGAAATAAATAAGCACTTATGAAAATAATAGAGTATAGCTGCTCTGGAATCTCTAATTAAGCCACATCATACACATTTATTCCCGGTTTAATGTTTTTGCGATTCTATCTTTTACTTTCTTGTAGTCGAAGTTAAGAGTTAGTTATACTGCTGATGATAAAGTAATGTATAGTAAAGAGAAGAACAAAGTTCAAGCTGAAATTATTTCTAATTTTGAACTTTCTGTTATATTGTTGTGTTGAATGAATCCCGCCGGACTAGCCAACACAAATTCTGCCGGCTTTGTATTCTTAAAGGTGCATTTGGATGAATCAAGTATATTATCGCAGGGTTGTGCATCTTTTTTAAGGTAAACTATATCGCCATTTTGATTAAACCACATTAAATCTAATGGGTATTTTATATTTAACAACCACATTGAATATAAATCAGGTTTATCATAAATCAATAGTAACCCGGAATCCAAATTTGGTTTGTCGTTCCTAAATGTTAACCATCGTTGTCTATCAAAATCCGAATCAGCAATTTCGACAGTCAAAAGTTTTTCATCTATTTTTATAGATCCTTTTGAAAAATTGATGTTTGCATTCTTAATATCCGATGGAGCAAAGATAATTCCTAAAATCCCTATTACAAAGGCTGAAATAATCACAGGAAATAGGAGAGTTATTTTTTTTACCATCGTCTAATTATAAAAAAATAGAGGTATTTTAATAATGACTATAAGTGAAAATAAACTGTCATGATTATTAAAAATAAGAGCAATAAAATGGAAAATAAGTCTTAGCAAAAATATTTAAATCTAGCCCTGAGATTCTCCACAGGCAGGACATAATTTAATATTTTTAGACATCTTTGAACCACATTCAATACAACATCTAAATTCGTTCTTGCTCATTCAACATTATATAGAGTTAATTGTAATATATTTTATTTACATTCAAAACTAAAAATAATACGAATATAGAAAGAATAAATTTAGAACTCCAAGTAAGTTTGTCGTTTGTTTTGATCTATAACCATCACTGATAAATCGCTAAAGTTTTTATTTTCTAGCGAACTCATTTTTCCAGTAAAAGTTGTTTCCTTTTCATCATTTGTCAAATATTCAAATATCCAAACGTCAATTTTTGAAGTGTCAAGTCCTTTTTCTTTGATAAATAACGAGATTTCAGAGGGCATAAAGATTTTTGACGGTTCCGAAGGCCATGGTCTTGGCACTAATATTACACTTTTCTTATCAACAATTGATTTAACCAGTTCAATTTTTTTTTCTTCAATATCACCAGTGATGTGAAAAGTCATGATAGTAGATTTATCTAATGGAACCCTAGATTTTGCGGCTGCTACCTGTATGGAACTGATACCAGGGATAATGCAGACATTTTCATCACCGAACAAGCATAAAAGCCGGTCTACAACTTCTGATTCAGAGAAATTTACATCTCCTGTAAATGGAACAGTACATATATCATTTTCTTTCATTAGATTATTATATACATTCAAATAAATCTCCTCTTGATTTTTCATTGTTACTTCAAATACTTGATTAAATGATCTATCAAGCAGGTGATCTATCGTATTTAGAGTATATTTATATCCTATAATAAAATGAGATTGTTTGATAATTTCTTTTGATAAATCTGTCAGATATTTTTTTGATCCTGGACCTACACCTATAACATACAATTTTTTTGTCAATTAGGCATTTTAGTAATTCTATTGGATATTTAAGTACTAATTATTAGAGAATAACTACAATAGAGTATTAATGCACTAGTTGTAAATCTTATCAGCTTTGTAATGGTTATTGAATTTTAAAATTACAGAAAAATAAAAAATGGTGGAGAGTTAGCCCTCTTCCCAGCCTTTCGTAAATATGGCGTTTTTCTTTAATGGAATTGGTTGTCCTGGTGTATATTCCATTGGTCTCATCCAGAAAATTGCTTTTGTTGGACAAACGCCAATACAAGCACCATCAGAGATACATCGTTCTGGATAAAAGACAAATGCTTTACCTCTTTTCCAACCTTCCACAGGTTTTACTCTTAATACATCTGGACCAAGAGCTGTACAAATTTCTACACATAAAGCACACCCAATACAATGCTGTTCACTAACATCTGGAAGTATTGCTACTGGCATCTAATAATTCACTGTACGTAAATCTTCATTAAAACTATTTAAACACTATGGCATTTTATAACAATGATATAAAATAATCCAAAAGATATGCACGAGTGACAGACGACTATAATCTTTTTGGAATATTTTCAATCATCATCCATTCTATTATTGCTCCAACAAAAAGCATTCCAGAAACTAATGCTACTTCGATTAGCAGATAAAATAAGGATTTTTTTGTAAATTTCTTCTTTAGAATTTCGAAAAATAAAATACAGCCTCGAGAAATTGCTAGTCCATATGAGACTAGCTCTAGGATTCCAAATGGTGTCAAGAAAATAACCAATGGATTAGAATGAACAACATCTGATAGGTTCATTATTGAACTAAACACTAAACCGGTAGAAAATCCAGAAACAGTTCCCATTACGAGACCTATGACTGGAATAAACATCACTAATGCTATTTTCAGGTTATTTAAGAATATACCAAATTCGTCTATGTCACTTATTTGATTAATAAAGTTTTTTGATAACTCCTTAGAAAATGATTCATCCATTCTAAAGGAAAATCCAATATAAAAGATACCCAAGAAAAATAACATGGCAAAAAGGAAAAACGCAAGTCTCTTTTTAAATGTAATAAGCATAACTAATTATAATACT
>DATEOO010000187.1:0-3089 GCA_035274085.1 Candidatus Nitrosocosmicus sp. | reverse complement strand
AGCACTTATAATACTTACGATTACTTTAACAAAAGTTATTGCTACTGAAGGAGATACATTAGACAGAATAATACTAGTTAGAATTAATTAAGAAGATAAAAAAATTACTTGCTGTCTCTATGACCTTTTAACCACCATGTCTAAATCATTCATTAAACATATTGTGCCGGTGGCTTTGGAACTCAGTTTAGATTTGGAAGATATGATTAGTAATTAGATAAAGCAATAGGCACCATGAGATTTAATCCAAATTGATCATTGGTCAACTAGTAATAAGATTGGGCATTTTAAGCTGATATATACATTCTTAAACAAACCATTTTGACCAAAACATATTATCATCAGGTGATGAGTCAATTAAATAGTCTGGTCGTTTATCAAGAAACGTATCGTTTACTCTAATCATAACCGCAGTAGTATAATTGAAATTTAGTATGTTACCTATCAAAATGGGATCGAGGATTATCTCTACTTTGCTATCTGTCATCTTGTCTATTCTAGATAAGGGTAATGAATATTCATTATTGATATTATCAAATATGGCTAAATACCATCCCTTCTTCTTAAAATCAGATTCGCTTCCAAAATTAGGAATAATTACCGTATATATCTGATTTTTGTTCTTTACTGGATCAATATGACTTATTAACCATAGATATGTTGTTTCATATTTCTTATTTTTGTTTGGATCATCATTCAAATTAATAGTCAAGATCAAATTGTTGTTATTCATCTTGCTAACCTGAGTAGAAACAATATCATAATACCCATGGATTTCAGGCATTTGTGTTGTTTTATAAAGAGTAGTGAGATGAGTATCGTATTTTGCGTCTATGGTACTACCTATTACGATACTTGTCAAATTTACTACCGGACTAAATAAGGAGGGAATGCGAGAATTATTATTGCAATCTATATTACAAACACTCGTAGTTTGTAATTTATTGGTGTTAGTAACAAAATATGACGTAACAATTGATATTGAAAAAGAAATAATTATGGTTGTGATGATTAGTGATTGGCAGCTTTTCATATCCCTAATGTTAGTTTTTCATAGAAGATCGAGATTAAGATTACCCCAAATAACCAACCGAGGAATGCTCTCCATCAATAGATTACTTGGATGAATTTTAGATCCTGCTTTTGATTCCGTATGTATGCATCAATGGCAATTTCCACGAAAATGATGTTAATTAAAATGTTAAAAGTTTGGGCTCATACATCTGTTATTGAATCTACCGTGGCTGTTAATCGCATAGGGTCAATGAGTTAAAGTCACTACGTCTACATTAGGATATAATTCATAAGTTTAGATCTTTTATGTAATAGAAGATAAATAAATTAGTTCTTGTGTAGGAATTTTTTGTTCTTTCAACTACTAAAGGATAACTTTTTCTTTCTTATAGAAATGAACAGTCTAACTATCCAGATAGGATTGATATACACTAACTGAGAAGGATATAACTTTATGAAACAGTATAAGAAATTATCTAAATTAGTTCCTGAATCAGAATTTTTTAAATCGATAAATGGGTGAATGCTGTGCCCGACTTCTAGTATTTATATTATTGTTAAATACTATTTTATACATATTCATTTACTCAAGTATCCATCTGAAGAGTAGCGAGACGTCATTATATAGAAATGAGGTATGAGTGACGACATATATCCCATGAGAAACATTTTGCCTGCCTCATTTCTATCATACTTGTCATTCCTTCTTTAATCCAATTATCTAGAGTTTTTTTCAGATACTAAAAGTATAAGCACTCCATTAATCTTTATTAAATTGTTAAATTGATTATTTATCTTACTAATATTATTGCTTTTAATCTAGTTATAAACCGAAGTATAGCAGAATTCAAGAAAGTGTATTTTTAGATTATTTCGCTGATCCTGTTATATCAGCTATTAATACATCTATTACTAAACCCATTGGGTCTGGTAGTTATTTGAGTAGTAGTTATAACAAGACTGACAAGGCGATATTCCCTGAATTAGATTTTCATTTTTATTCTGAGCTTGTTTTTTATATAATGTTACTAATCAAGACCAATTACATAGAGTAGCAGCAAGTTATGTCATCTATTAGTATTTCTTAGGTAATAGATTTGCCACAGTTTTTAAGGGAAAAATCATTTACTTAAGGCGTCTTGGTATCCTTCTTTGATTAGTCTCTCTATAGTTTCAGATGTAAAATCAGCAAGTTTTCCTGAAACACTATTATCATCATCTTTACGTTGTATTTGAGTTATTTTTGTTATTTTGAATGTGTTCTTAAGGATATCAATATTTCTGTTTACTTCTTCGGTTATAAATCGTCTTGGAGTATAGTCCTCCAATAATATGTTTATTTTTTCCTTTAGTAATTCATCATTGTCTCCAAGGGCAATAAGCTTTTCAATTAAATTAACATAGTCTGCATGTAGGCCATCTGTTTTTGTATCATATGCTTTACCAAGTTTTATGTCAATATGCCTACCTTTAACTCCATCAAAATCTTGCGGGACCATGTTTATAGTCGAATTGTTACTGTTTTGTTTAGGATCTAGCAAATTTACAATATATATTTCCAAATCTGGAATTCTCAGATTCTGCTCTTCTTGATTTCGTGATTTTCTGAGGTAATTATTGTTTATTTCGTGACTTTTTATTTTTGATTGAAATGAATCTTCAAGATTTTTAGGACCTATTCTTTTTTCCCAGAATCTTTGATGTGCTTCTACTAACTCTTTAACGGGAGTATTACTTAATAATCCCCCATCCCATAACATTCGTCCATCTACATCTTCATAAGCATAAACTTCAGGTAAACTTGAACTAGCTATTAGATGTTTTATATCAATACCTTCATTGTATCGTATGACTATGGACTTTCCTAAATGAGAATCACCATATTCTGATTCTCTTTTTCCTTGTTGACTCTCATAGCTATCAAATGTAACTGAGGTTCCTTCGGCTGCATCAACGCTTACAACAAGTAATCTTGGTTGCCCTTTATCAAAGCTAGTTGCAATTGGAAATTTTGCAAACTTTTGTATACTCTTTCTTAATGGTTTGTTATCGTATAAAAGCCATTGATTTTGAGA
>DATEOO010000186.1:0-2041 GCA_035274085.1 Candidatus Nitrosocosmicus sp. | reverse complement strand
CTATACTTGTTAACAAGACTGATACTCGATCTTTCACTATCATTTTTAGATCCAAGAATTAGAACAGGAGAAGAATGATCTTATGGATGTGATTTACTCTAATTGATGAATAAAGTCAAAAACTGTCTAAAGAACTATAAAGGCGGTATCTTGGGCTTTGCCTTGCTCTTATTTTTGATTGGAATTACTATCTACACCATTATATATATACCAGCTAAGGAACGATTAGAATGGAATAATCCTTTTTTTTGGATTAACTATCCAAAAAATGCAGCTCCTGATTGGGTCAATTATTTTTTGATCCCCTTTCAACAGCAATTACCAGAACATAAAATATACTCTAAAAATGACGCAGTGATCTCATCATTTTCACAAACCGATTTCAAAGAGGTTAACCATACTTTTTCTTACGAATTTGCCTATGGGCAATTTCCATCTGGCTTTAGCGTCCCCTATACGTTAGAATTTGGTGAAATTCCTCCAGCAGTAGAAATTTCTGTTAAAAGGCCAGATGGATTGGAATTTGTTATATATTACAATTCTTTAGATTCTTTACCTAATGTTAGGGACGATATACAAGGTAAATTAACAAATGCCAGTAACCAACAACATGAAGTGTCTCAAAGAGTCTTTTCCTCATCTAAAGAAGTAACTGATTCTTTGATGGAATATGGAGACTTGTTTAATTTTTCCCTCAGTGATTTGCCTGCTGAAAAGATAGTATTTTCTGAAACTGATTCAAATATACCGTTAAAAGGGTCATACCAATTCATATTTACTACTTATGCCTTTGATAGTGACACAATTCTAAAAGAAATTAATCTAATCATAGAAGGCAAAGTGTTTGGATTATTAGGAACGGATGAATTTAGACGAGACATAACTTTTGGAATTATGATTGGGACCCCGGTAGCCCTTTTAATTGGAATTACAGTCGCTTCAACTGCAACTACAATTGGTCTATTCTACGGATTGATAGCCGGGTATAAAGGAGGGAAAACAGGAACACTCATGGTAATAATGATTGATATTTTTCTTTCCATCCCAACAATGGTATTATTTATAATATTATCTCTTAATTTTGGAAATAGTTTGTTATTTTTGATAGGACTTTTTGTATTATTTGGCTGGCCAGGATTAGCTTTGATAAATCGAACATTCAGTGTTCAAATTAAGAATTATCCTTACGTTGAAGCTTCTAAATTGATGGGTGAATCTGACTTCAAAGTGGTGTTAAGACATATTATCCCTCAGTTAGTCCCTTTTACGCTTGCTAATTTTGCACTGGCAGTGCCAGCAGCAATATTGGCTGAAGCGGCTTTGAGTTTTTTGGGTTTTGGAGATCCATCATTCCCCACCTGGGGTCAAATGTTGCAAGATGCTCACTTCTCTTCTGCTGAAATTTTGGGATATTGGTGGTGGATATTGGCTCCTGGAATTATGATTTCCATTACTAGCATGGCTTTTATTCTAATAGGAAGATCATTGGAGCATAGAGCAAAGTTAAACAAAAAACAATAACTTTTATCTTAAAGCCTCCTTTCAAATGGCACTTCCCTTCCTTGGCCATCATACGCGTGGATATCCTCCTCTTCATATGGATGACATATAATGATAGAGATTAAGCCGTAGAAATGATTCAGATCCTCTAAAGAGGGTTGACTTGACCCACTAGGATGAGAATGAGCTGTACCTAGATAATTTAAATCAAATGGCAAATCGTTAATTGGGAACCCGGAATAGTAGGGGCCATGTACCGAGAAAGGAGGGATAACCAAGTTATTTATAAATATCTCTGTTTTTTTTCTTTCGCCTCCTAAAATTAATATACCCTCAAATGGATGATGCATTTTAGCGTAAGAAATTAATCCATTAATAACATTCTGGGTGATAGCTAAAGTTTTCTTTTTACGTTTATGCTGGTCTGGATGTTTATCTTTTTTACCACCAAGAAATCCAAAATCCATAATAAAATTTAGAACTTACTAGCATAAAAATAATATTTTGATCTATTTAATATACTATCTAATAATTATACTAA
>DATEOO010000185.1:0-2002 GCA_035274085.1 Candidatus Nitrosocosmicus sp. | reverse complement strand
GGATTTGTCTGAAGAAGATACAGAAGTAGTACTATCAGGGGATTTGTCTGAAGAAGATACAGAAGTAGTACTATCAGGGGATTTGTCTGAAGAAGATACAGAAGTAGTACTATCAGGGGATTTGTCTGGTGCTGAGGCTGTTGAATTTATTTTATCTATATTGTCGGTACAATCAGAATTTATACCAATAAGCGCACTAGTCATCATGCTCGTTATACAGTCAGTAGTTTGAGCGATCAATGAATTGTCAGGAACCAAACTTATTTGACCGTACGAAGGAGTAAATTTTGCATATATAGTTGAAAATGATATCAATAAAAACACCATTAAAATGGGACTGATTTTATTTGCTATGTGCACGAAAAAATAAAACAATCATACTTTATAATGAGCACTTTAGAATACTAGTATTAACTTAACAATATATCTATTATACATAAATAAGATAGATTTTTTTTATAAATTAAGAAAATGATTAGTATGTATAGGATGATAGGCCATTACATTATTGTTTTATGTAGTGATAAGGGGATACCTTGATAGAATCAATTTTGTACTATCTTTAAAAATAGAATAGTTGTTTTTTGGCTAAATTGACCCATATTATATATATAGATAATCAATAATAGAATAGTTGTTTTTGCCTAATTTTGAAGAGTTAGTAATAGGCACCGTTATAGCATCTATTATCGCTTTTCTAATAAATCTATTTTTGATGCCAAGTTTTGTTAAATTTCTAAAACTCAAAGGAAAGGTTGTAAATGATAATCACAAACCAAATAAACCCAAGGTTCCCAGACCTGGAGGGCCAGTATTATTATTAAGCATAGTCATAGGAGAATTAATTTTATATTTTGTTACCGGGAATCTCGAGATAATAAGCATTTTACTTACCACGACTATTGCCTTTATAATAGGAATTATTGACGATTTTAAGGTAATGCCAGGATGGTTTAAACCAGGGGCATTAATTTTAGCCTCAATACCTCTCATTATTTTTCACATATATGACAATGAATTAAACGTGATTTTTGGGAGTGTATTTATCCCAATCCTATACATCCCATTAATATTAATATCAATACCACTAGCAGGAAATACGGTAAACTCGATTGACGTATTCAACGGAGTAGCGACAGGATTCATGATTATAACGATGTTTCCAATAATAATTAGTACCTTTTTGTTTGGAAATCTGGAAATTCTTATGATCGAGATACCATTTTTAGCAGCTCTATTAGGATTTTATAAGTTTCATAAATATCCCAGTAAAATATTTCCAGGAGATTCAGGTACGCTATTGATGGGAGCGATGTATGGGGCATTAGCAATTGCGTCTAAATCAGAAATAATTGCAATTATAGCATTATTACCAGCAATAATGAACTCATTTTTGTTCTTAAGTAGTGTAAGAAAGATCGTTGAACACAGAGAATTGAAATCTAGACCAACTATACTAAATGAAGATTACACACTACAGGCTTCAAAAGATAAGAACGCGCCCATCACTCTAGTTAGATTAATTTTGTTAGATGGGAAACTTTCTGAAAGAGAAATAGTCATGAAAATTTATAAATTGGCTACCTTTTCATCATCACTTGCACTAATAACAATATTAATTCAATTTATTATATCCAGTGGATAGAATAAGGGAAGGAGAAGAAAGAAATGAATTTTCTAGATCTTAAATTCTTTATCTTGTTTATGTGGGTACTGGTCATGACAGCATGCATTTTTATTATTTTTGTTATAGCCCCAATCAGCAAATTTCAAATAGATCAAAATGATTCTCTATCTTTTCTAAAGACTTCGTTTATTCAGGCTACATTAGCAGTTATTATAGTTGGAATTTTAATAATTGTACTGAATAAATTTAAGAAAATATATTTATTAAAAAAACTTTCGAGTAAAAAGGGTTAATCTATTTCCGCTGTATAAACCTGGATTAAATTAGAAAATCCCTTTTTCTCCACAAAATTCCAAATCTTTCCACAAATTGAAC
>DATEOO010000184.1:0-7779 GCA_035274085.1 Candidatus Nitrosocosmicus sp. | reverse complement strand
GATTGGGACAATTGCTAGAACAGATAATAAAGCAATTTTCCGATGATTTTGTGATATGTTAGTCATTTAGGAAAGATTTCATTCTTTGCAATAATAAACTACTTATCATTCCCATCAATTGAGAATGATCAAGATCCATATTTAGAAGTGATTTGATAGGCTTTAATTGTGTTTATGTTTAAACCCTTGCCATAATCGAACAATCTTATCCTGATAATCTTTGTTCTTAACTTTGCAAGTAATTATATTGTTCTTTAAAGTTATTTGTATCTCATCAATCCAAGATGTATAAAACGATTCATCCGTCCCATCAGTTTTGCGAACAATTTTTGTTTTTTTTATCATTTTTAATTGCTCTAACTTGTTTACCTTTCTATATGTAGAAGACACAGGTAAATCTAAGGTAGATGCAATTTGTTGAATGCTATATTCCTTTCCATCAAGTAGTTTTAAAATGGTAAGACTTGGTTTATCGATTAATAAGGATAAAATATCTTCTGGCGATGATGATGATGGAGAAGAAGCATTCAACTCTTCAACACTGCAATTATAACCAACACAAAGCCAAATATTTCTACGATTTCCTCAACCATTTCTTTAGTTCTTTCATCGGCCAAAGCCAATGAGTCCCCAATTATTGTATCACCTATTGTTATCAGGGCAAAACCAGCTGCAAGAAATAGCATTGGAACATATCTACTTCTCTTATATGCTCGAATTGCAAAATAAACTAGTATAAATCCCAATACTACATGGATGAAAATGATTAGATTCATTACTTCCAAAGTTTACCTGGTAAATGGGAATACGATTATGATTTAAATGTTATACCAAAAAGGACAGCAGGTTTTCAAATTTAATTATTAAGAAATAACCATATAAAGATAAGTAACATGTAAAGATTCTACTTCGACTGGATGTTTTAAATATATATTCTATTAAATTTGCTTGTAGATTTTTATACAACAATTTATTTGATAAATCTATGGAAAAACAACTAACGAAGACTGTTTTATTCATAATTGCAATTGCCGCTATCACAGGGGTTACCTCTTTTACCACAATTGACGCTTATGCTCAAAGTAGTCATTCTGAGGCTGATTCAACTCCAATTGCTGCAGTTATAATGATGACGACTGATGCTCAAGGAAATCATGTATTCAATCCTATGAAAACTACAATAAAACAAGGTGAAGAACTGTTAGTATTAAATAATTTGACACAAACACACACATTTACAAACGGAAATGGCACTGGAGATTCAATGGACGGTAAGATATTTTCAGTTGACATATCTCCCGGAAGTTTTTCAGAATACTTGGCTTCAAATATTTCTCCAGGTAATTATTCATTCTATTCAAAAAATGACCCTAATCTGAAAGGAGCGCTAGTTATACTACCATAAATTCTTTTTTTATTATACTGAACATGAATTTTGTAATTCTCCGTTAACTTATAATCCGTTAAAACACCTTATTTTTACAAAGGATTAAACAAAGTCTGAAGAAATCTTTCATGGACTTTCAGGATAGACTATAAGATGCGTGATTACAAAGTTGCAGAATTTATTTTAGAAAACTCTTCCCTTAAGGAATTTAATCTCATCAAATTCAATACTACTTTCAAGTAACGCCAAAATATATTTTAGTAATTGTGCTTGTATTAGGATATCTATAGTGCATATTAATTAACAATAAAGAAAATGTGGTTACTTCATCCAGTTCTGTAAATTGGTTTAGAACAGGGTCCAATGAAGTTATCTTGAATTCATGATCTATTCCATGTACTTTATATTATTTTATATATTCTTGATAATAAGTGAAATGGGGAGTTGATAAAATTAACAGATTCCTTAAAGACACTCATCTGAAATATAACAATACCTTTTCGTTAAATAGGAATTTACTAATTTCAGGAATTTTAGGCTTCGTAGTTAGTTTAGTCGTCGCGCAGATTAGTGCCCAATATTCTGTTGATTTTGTCCTAAACTCGGCGTTGACAGTAATAGCTGGTTATCTTACTTACAAGATGATTTTTGCGATTCTCTTTCACCGGGACAACAAACAAAGATATACAGAAATATCGACTGGAAAAATAAATTTTCAAAAATTTAAGAAAATTCTGATTAAAATGTTATTTGCTAGTTCTATTTTTGATATTGTAAATAATATAACATGTTTCATTCTCATGGTTCAGCTACTAGAATTGGAGTATTCACCAGTAGAATCAACAACCATCTCTTCTCTAATTGCTTCAGCATTGTCATATGCCGTCATAAATATCATTGTGAGATACATTCATGTTTTTGACTCAAAGAAACAATAAGATTTTTTTTCTCTCTCGAAATATCACTAATAAGGAGATTTTCAAAAAGCTAGTATTGGCTATATTTGACTAAATCGCGTCTTGGAAATGTCTTCTATGATGGTCAATTGATTTGTAGAACATTTTTTTAATGAATTCAGCCGACAGTGCATAGACAGAAATAATTAATCCAATGATCATGATGTAGGAAATAGGTATTTCTGACAAACCAAATATATCTCCAATAGGAGTAAAGGGTAAGATCATCGCTACACCGATTGTGATAAATGTGGATATTATCAGATATTTATTTGGTTTACTCCTGAAAATAGGCCTTGCTGTTCTAATTATAAGAACAATAATACAAGCGGAAGCAATTGACTCTATAAACCAAGTCGTTCTAAATTGTTCTACAGAAGTCGGATGTAAAAAGTATAACAATATTCCAAAGGTGATAAGATCAAACAAGGTACTAAGTAATCCAAAGACGATCATAAACCTTCTAATAAACTTTATATCCCATCGTCTAGGTTTGACAATAGTTTCAGGATCAACATTATCGGTAGATATTGTCATTTCAGGAAGGTCGGTTAATAAATTCATAAGTAGAATCTGCTTAGGTAACAAAGGAAGAAATGGAAGGAATATCGAGGCTCCAGCCATACTGAACATATTCCCAAAATTGGCGCTGGTTGCCATGAATACATATTTGAGAGTATTTGCAAAGGTCCTTCTCCCTTCAATTACTCCTTCCGCTAAGACTCTTAGATCCTTTTCCAATAGTACAAAATCTGAAGCTTCTTTGGTAACATTGGGAGCACTGTTTACAGATATTCCTACATCAGCTGCATGAATTGCGGTAGCATCATTAATTCCGTCTCCTAAATATCCCACCACATTATTTTCAGAAACTCGCAAGGCCAATATTATTTGTTCCTTCTGATTAGGCTCAATTTCGGCAAAAATATCAATGTCGTTAACCTTTTTTACTAACGCGTCGAAACTAGTTTTATGAATCTCCTGACCAACAAGGATCTTCGAATTAAATACCCCTATTTGTTTTGCTAGGTTTGCGACCACGTATTTGTTATCTCCACTGATAATCTTAACTGAAACACCCAGATTTCGAAGCTTAGTTATAGATTCAATGACATCACTTTTTATTGGATCGGAAAATACAATAAAGCCTAAAAAAGTCATTTCAGTTTCGTCTTTTTTGTCCAATCGTGTTTTTTCCGGTCCGGAAAGATTAACAGAATTTTTGAAACATAATCCCAGAACTCTCAACCCTAGTTTTCCATATTCCTCATAGCGCTGATAGATTTCCTCCTTAACTTCAGACAACTCTACGATTTTTCCATATCTTTCAGCAGTCGAACAGACTTCAAGGATATTGTTGAGTGCACCTTTAGTAACTATGAATGAATTTTTGTTTTCATCCGACTTGGTTGAGGTGTAGTCATTCACCGACACAAGAACAGAGAGTCTTTTTCTAATGAAATCATATGGTATTTCATCAATCTTATTGAAATTTTTTAGTTCAAACTTATCGAAACAATAGTCTTTAATCGCTTTATCTATAGGATTTATGAATGCTGTTTCAAATGTTGCATTAAGATATGCATACAACAAAACTTTGTTGCTTGAATTTCTGTCCATATCAATGGCTGACTCTAGTCGTACAGTGCCAATTGTTAACGTCCCGGTTTTGTCAGAACATAAAATATTCATGCTTCCAAGATTTTCTAAAGCTGCCAATCTTTTTACTATCACTTTATTCTTAGCCATTCTTCTTGCACCATGAGCTAGATTTACACTGATAATTGCAGGTAACAATTGAGGTGTCAATCCTATAGCCAAAGCCAGCGAAAACAAAAATGATTCTAAGACTGATCTGCCAAAATAAATATTTAACAAAACGATCGAAATAACTAAAAGTAACGTAATTTCTACGAGAAAATATCCAAATTTTCGAACACCATGCTCAAAATCCGTCTCAGGGTTTTTGTATTTTAAATTATTTGAAATTTCTCCAAATTCACTATTAGTTCCTGTTCGTATCGCCAATACTTTTCCTTGGCCACTTACCACAAAAGTGCCCATAAATACCGAATTTGATCTATCTCGCAATGAAGTTTCTTTAGATAGTATTTTCGCAAATTTCTCTACAGGATAACTTTCACCCGTTAGAGTCGCCTCATTTACAAATAGATCGTCTGATTCAATAATAAATGAATCTGCGGGTATACTATCCCCCGCCGTTAGCGTAATTATATCACCTGGAACGATATTTTCCGTAGGTATTGATATACTGATTCCATCTCGTAATACTGAGATCCTGGATTGAACTGTTTCTAAGAGTTTATCCACGGCATTTATGGCTCCTCTCTCTTGCCAAAACCCTAAAATCCCACTTATAATGACAATTGTTATTATCAGTACTGCATCTTCTAATTCACCTAGGAATAGTGATAATACAGAAGTAAAAATAAAAATCAGAATAATTGGACTTTTAAACTGAGATGCCAAAAGGCCTAAGAAATTCGAAGTCTTTCTATATTTTAGATTATTCTTACCATATAAGGATAATCGGCTTTCTGCATTCTCAGTGGTCAAACCATTTTCTATCGAAGTTTGTAGCCTTTGTTCCAACTCCTTTAAAGAATAACTCCAAAAGTTCAATTGTGTGACTTCTTTATCCAAAGTCATAGTCTGTCTAATTGATATCTAACTTATAACCCGATATGGATGAAATAAGATGAAAATCCCAATTACCGGGCCAATATTCAATGTAAATTAACTGAATATGGAAAACTCAAAGTATCAGATATACGACCCACGGATTATGAAACTAAACAAGCATGGACTCGAATTAGAAAATACATCAAAGTTAAGAAACACACCTGAGTAAGTAAGGCAAATTCCTTTATTCACTAAGAAGGTTTTTAAAGAAAACCCTATTTGAGAGGACAATACAGCGTTTCATGGACAGAACAGAATATTTCTACGATTACTTTTTCCGTAGGTCGAAGAATTGCAAGTCAAAGCATGGGATAAGCAGGTTAAACCTTTTTGTTGATTATCATCACAGTGAATCTTATTTTTTTATTTTGAAACTCGATTGTCAAGCTACCATATTACACGTCTAATGTTAATTTTAATCCTTTCGTCATTTGATCACATTTACATTCCATACCTTCAGACCCATGATATTTTATTACTTTAAATCAACAGGCGATGTAGTTATATTCCAAAAATCACTAAATTGATTTATCTAAACTAAATATTTATCAATTAACAGTTCCCATGCAACTTATGGATTCGAGGCCCACAGAATTTTAGATTTCTACTATGTTCCCATGTTTAAATAAAAAAATTGTATAAAATCATTGATATTCATAAAAAACTCAATTTGCTTGTTGATTATCATAATTAGTAAAGTATCAACCTTAAATGAAGAGTCATCTAAGCTTAATTGATTGAGGCAGACGCCAAAGCATTAAATTATTATTATTTTACTAATTAAGAATATGTCGCATATTCCTGAAATGATCATGAGGATGTGGACTATGTCAATAATGTATGCATATGTAAGGATCAACAAAACAGAAGAAACAGCAGACTGTAATTGCCATTTACAATCCAAATATTTCGGTAAAAATTTAGGATAACAAGAATTCATGATAAAGTAACGTAATCTCGATATATTATATAATAATTATATAATCAATGAATAAATACTTAATAAAAAAAACTACTATAGTATTTTCTCTTAGTATCTTTCTCATGGTTTCAACTTCAATTATTTCCAATAACTTATCATACGCATATGTGGAATTTGATGTAAGTGGTAGTGGTAGTCGTACCGAAGATCAATCTCTAACTGATTCGCAAAGCTCAAACCAAGGCTCCTATTGTTATGCACCTCCAAATGCAGCCATCATAAATTCATGTAATTCTGGAGAACTATCATCTAGTGAGAACACTGGATTAAATTTGTATGGGCAATAAGGCTTTCTTCTTTCTTTATGATGTGTGTCAATTTTGATTTGAAGGTTTGACAATAATACAAGATTCGTTTCTAAAATTAAAAAAATTTAGTGTCGAAACCTGATTATTGTTTCAGTATGGGAGATACCGTATCATACACGTCTTTTTGATTTAGTAGATCAAAGTGATCGTATGGCCAAGGTGGACCTATTGGTATATAATCTGGACTAGAATTAACACTATCGACTGGCACTAGATTGTCATCAGGACCGGGTATAAAACAATTACCCCCATCCTCAAACCAAGCGCCAAATGCAGTAGGGCACCATCGATCAGGCATCCAATCACCAGTAATAGTATAATAATTGGTAATATCTGGTTTATCTGCAACTCTAGTTGCCACCGATCCGGGAAGCAAATCAAAATCAGAACCGAACCAACAACCTGACCAGTCCACCCATGCTGCGGGTGAACCTGCGTTTGGTGTTCCTATCATAATCAGATTTGCAATTGGATCCATGTTGTTACTTGCTATATACCATCTTGTATCCAATCCACCTTTACTATGGGCTACTACATTCACCTTCTCACTACCTGTTTCATCTAGTATATTGTTTATCTTACTCTCCAATTCCATAGCATGTTCTTGGCTTGATCCGCACCTATCATTAGTAAAGTTTATTGGATATACGTTAGACAAAGTGTCTTGATCTAACCAATTCATCCACCTATCCCAAACGTCGGACCTCTCGCCATATCCGTGTATCAACAAAATTGGAAGTTGAGTAGAATTATTTGGCTGAGCATTGACAGGAAGTAAGGTATTGCAGAAAGAACTAAGACACAAGACTGTTAGTAGGGTGATCGAGAAGATCATTATTTGTGGTATATTCATGTTATTTAGAATTAATACTCTTTATTTATTAACTTTGCGAAACATTCCCAATATCATCACAAAATGGAAGCAGGAAAAACGATACAATTATTACTGATTTTCCCATGATGTTTCCAATTCTAAATCATTATTTACTTTTCATGATACTTGAGTCAAATTATATATTCTCAATATTAGTTAGGTGTTTTTATACCATTATCTTTATGCTATTTGAGCCAATACATATAGACACAATATCGAATTGATGTTAACTGAGTCAGCGTTTTCTGTTGTCTAGAGATATATCAGCAATGCATTAGAACCCCACTACCACTGGGAACTTATTCCCCACGGGGCCAAACCTATAAGATTAATACGAATAATTACAAGATTGTCTAGAATTAGGTTGATTTATGGTAGTTCATAATTAGCTTGGAGAATCCACATCCTAAACCCAAAGGTTCAAATCCCTTCTCTCTCGCGACCGTGTTTCTCCAAAGGAATACCAAATGTTTATTTGATCAATTTGTATAGTAAATGAGTCCTATTTTAGTAGTGAAAATGAAGCGGAAACCACCGGGAACTATAATCATATCAGTTCAAATAATTAC
>DATEOO010000183.1:0-14733 GCA_035274085.1 Candidatus Nitrosocosmicus sp. | reverse complement strand
GCTTCAACCGGAGCAAGAGGTTCCACTTTGAATATCGGGCAGATGACTGCAGCTTTGGGTCAACAATCAATCAGGGGAAAGAGAATTATCAAAGGGTATAGGAACAGAGCATTACCACATTTTAGACCAGGTGATCAAAACCCCGATTCTAAGGGTTTTGTTAAATCCAATTATAGAGACGGACTTAATCCAATCGAATTTTTCTTCCATGCTATGGGGGGTAGAGAAGGTCTAGTTGATACTGCAGTGCGTACTCAACAATCTGGATATATGCAGCGTAGACTCATAAATGCTTTAGAACATCTCAAAATTGAATATGATTTAACTGTACGTGACCCACATGGAAATATCATTCAATATGTTTATGGGGATGATGGTATTGATCCGGCCAAAAGCGATCATGGTGATGCCGTAAATATCACTAGATTGGTAGAGAGTGAATCCGTTATTGATGAAGGAGTCAAAACTAGTGAATCCGAAATGAAGGATTTGTTACTAAAATTCAAGGAGAAAATGAATGCTAAGCTAACTCAGGAAATTGAAACAGCATTATTATCATATCCACTTAGCAAGACTGGAATTAAGAAAGTAGTGCATAAAATAATGGATTTATTCGAAAAAGCCATGATAGAGCCGGGAGAAGCAGCTGGGGTTGTAACAGCTCAGTCTATTGGAGAACCAGGTACACAGATGACCCTAAGAACTTTTCATTTTGCAGGAGTAAAAGAAAGAAATGTAACATTAGGTCTACCACGACTTATTGAACTAGTGGATGCAAGAAAGAAACCAGTTACACCTACGATGGATATTTATCTAGATGATGAACACAAATTATCCAGGGAGAAAGCCCTAGAAGTTGCAAAGAGAATTATTTTTACACGGATATCCGATCTAGTAAACAAGGTGGATACCGATTACAGTGGTAATTTGTCTTTCTTCTTCTCTGAAAAGAAGATAGCCGACAGAGGTACGTCCATACAGGAAATCCATGAAGTTTTGAAAAGCTCTAAGAAAAGGTACGAAGTTACCATAAACGAAGATAGCCTCATTATAAAAGTTTCCCTGTCTCAAGAACCAGATGCTCAGACTTTACTAACGTTGCGTAATAAATTATTGAACGCTCGCGTTAAGGGAGTCCCTGATATTGAAAGAGTAACAATTGTAAAACAAAATGATGAATGGGTAATTCAGACAGCTGGCTCAAATTTGGCAAAGGTGGTTCTCGTAGAAGGGATAGATGTATCAAGAATCACCACAAACAATGTATTTGAAATATGGCAAACCCTTGGGATTGAAGCAGCAAGAACTGCACTAGTCAAGGAAGTCACTAATACTTTAGAGGAACAGGGTTTGGAAGTTGACATTCGACATATTATGTTGGTGGCAGATTTAATGACTTCAAAGGGGTATCTACAACAAATCGGCCGTCACGGTATAGCAGGAACAAAGACTTCAGTATTGGCAAGGGCAGCTTTTGAAATTACTGTCCCTACAATAGCAAGGGCAGCTCTAGAGGGACAAGTGGAACCATTAAAGGGAGTTACTGAAAATGTAATAGTCGGAGCGACTGTACCAGTTGGCACCGGAATGATTGATCTATATATGAGTGTCAAGGAATAGAGAAGTATATGAACGAAAAGAAATTGGCAAAAATCCTAAAGGAAGGTGCAAAAAATAACAAAATAAAAACTGGGTATAAAGAGGTATTGCAGTACATTAAAGGCACAAAGTTAATTGTACTTTCAAAGACCTTGACCACAGAAAAAGAAGAAAAAATAAAAAAGTCTGCTGCAGAAAGTGCCATTTCTGTAATATCCTACCCTGGAAATTCCGTTCTGCTTGGAAGGCTTTGCAGCTTATCATATGGAGCCAGTGTAGTTTCATTAAAAAATGTCTCTGATGATGAAGTAAAAGAATTAATGAGTAGTTAGTTAATTCTTTATTCTGGATGAAGCCCTGGTTAACAAAATACAGGGGTTAGTATTTTATTGTAATTTTTTTTCTAAATTTTTGCCTAAAAATAGACTTAAATTGGGATAACTTTGAGAGAGTTATTTATACTTGGATGAATTATTCTTTTGTTATTGGGTGTATATAAAATGAGTGAAAAAATCAAATTATCTCCAGATGAATTTCGATTATTATCGTTATTCCAGACAGTCACGGCAGCTGATGCCCGGGACTGCATTATTGATGAAAAAATGGAACGTGTAATTTTTGTTGTAAATAAGGGACAAATGGGTATGGCAATTGGCAAAGGAGGATCCAATATCAAACAGTTGCAAAATGTGATTAATAAAAAAATAGAATTGGTTGAACACTCTGAGAATCCAACTGATTTTGTCAAGAATATATTCAATTCAAATATTATTCAAGAAATTCGCTTAAGCGATCGTATGGATGGAACCAAAATAGCCCTAGTTGTCGCGGATGCAAAGAAAAAGGGATTAGTAGTTGGTAAGGACGGAAGGAATGTAGACAAGGCGCGGCTACTTGCGAAGAGATATTTCAATATTACAAATGTCCTAGTTATTAGTCCGGAACAATTAATTAAAAGTGAAAAGATGTGATATTTATTGAGTAAATCACCGTTAGGATTATTCTCGGGTAGAGTTTTGAAAACGAAACGAAAGCGCTCCCGATGGTCAAACAAGTATTATAAACGTAGAATGCTAATGTTAGATAAGAAGGCTAATCCATTAGAAGGTGCTCCACAGGCCCGAGGTATTGTTTTAGAGAAAGTCGGGATTGAATCGAAACAGCCTAATTCTGCAGTCAGAAAATGTGTGCGGGTACAATTAATAAAAAATGGAAAATCAATTACTGCCTTTTTACCACGAGATGGTGCTTTAAACTTTGTAGATGAACATGACGAGGTAGTCTTAGAAGGGATAGGCGGCTCAATGGGTGGAGCCATGGGTGATATACCGGGGGTTAGATGGCAAGTATTCAAAGTTAATGGTGTATCCCTTAATCAGTTAGTGAGAGGAAAGAAAGAGAAACCAAGGCGATAACATTGAGTGGAAAAGAACAAGTAAATATGCTCCTGTTTAACAAATGGGATACGAGAGATATTGAAATTGTTGATGAGGGGCTGAAAAATGTGATTCATTTACATCCCTCAATGACAATACCGGTAACATTTGGACGCCATGAACATCAACGATTGAAAAAAGCAGAGGTTAACATTATAGAACGATTGGTCAACAAACTTATGCATTTTGGAAAAAGATATGCTAAAAATACTGGACGAATGGGTGGTAAAAAGACAAAGGTTATGAATGTAGTAAAAACAGCATTAGAAATTATATCAATTGAAACTGGAAAAAATCCCGTCGAGTTACTTATAAGGGCAATAGAAAATGCGGCTCCAAATGAAGATACCACGAGAATAGTATATGGTGGTGTAGTTTATCATGTTTCAGTTGATGTTTCCCCATTAAGAAGGGTAGACCTTGCTCTCAGATTCATCGCTGAGGGAGTTCGTGAGTCAACTTATTCTTCCCCCCAAGCCATGGAAGAGGTACTTGCCAGAGAAATAATGTTGGCCTCTGAGAACGATATGAACAGTTATGCAATAAAAAAGAAAAACGAACAGGAGAGGATTGCAATGTCATCTAGATGATTGGAAGAAATTGATTACTATCATTTATTTAGTGACATTCGATGAGTGGTAAAGATGATTATATATTTAAGAAACAGAGTTTATTGACAACCCAATCTGGGAGAAAAATTTTTAAAAGTGGTTTAATCAGAGACAATAAATATAAATCGTTCAAATTTTATCTCAATGCTTCAAAAAAAGAGTATGATGGATTTGTCCAAAGATACAAAGAAGGGATATATGGATTAATAAAAACGGATTCTTCTCCATTACAGACACACAGGAATTTCATTAATGAGATTGGTGGTACTAGTGAACTGGAGCTTCCCTCAAACGAAATTGAAGGACTAAGGTTAAAGTTAGAAGATCCAACCGATTTATTTGATAGAATAGATAGAATACTAAATTCTAACTTCATAAAAATGACTTTTCCCGTATTTTATGCTCTATTTGATGGCTATGCTCAGAGCACTGGCTTAACTGATAACAAAATGAGAAACAATGTGATAGACGGCCATCTAATTGCTATTGATTTGAGCGAGCCAATGGATCGGATTTTAGATAAAGATGAAGACCTTGAATATCTTACAGACTACAAATTCATTAATCCATACATACTTTTATTGGCAAAACAAAAGCTAAGTGCTACAGTACCTGAAGTACTCAAAGAATTTCAATCCGGTTTTGATGATGCCCTTTTAGGTCAACAAATCGATTATGATTTGAAGACCAAAAAACTTGAACTCACATATGATAATTTAGAACGTAGTTATAAGAAATATCGATCAGTGCTTGGAACTGCCGGTAGAAATATGAGTCTAAATCAAAGACCGTTGTCGGAAATTTATTATATAGGTATGGCAAAAGCTGCAGAATGCGTTGGATGCGGAAATGAGATCCAAGATGCAATTGTTACTAAGGGAATCAAATCACCATCATGGCCTCTTTTTTATTCCAACCTTACTCATGATGTAAAATTGGGATTCAGGTTAACCTTGGAAAAGAGTAAATCGTATTTATCTGAGGCATCATTAGCTTTAGAAATGCTAGATAAGGATATGAATATAAAACCCTTTCTCGAATTTTTATTCTTAACAGTTAGTCATTATAATGAATTCTGGTACAGGGAACTGGTAACCAAAAGAGGAGATCTTCTATACAAATTTCAGAATGAATTAGAAGAGAAATAGTTTTTGATTTTTTGAGATGAGTTGTAGGTAATTATGTGGGTAGAAAAATATCGTGTAAATAAAGTTGACAGTTTTTTTGGGAATGAAAAATCAAGACTTTTGATACTAAACTGGCTAAAAAACTGGATTAAGGGCTCAAAACCGCTTTTAATAGTAGGTCCACCAGGGACTGGAAAGACTTCGTATATAAAGTCATTGGCTAAATTGCTTGATGTAGATTTAATAGAACTCAATGCAAGTGACCTTCGAAATAAAATTAATCTGGAGACTATCATCAATCCGATACTACTAAACAAGAGTATTTTTGGAAAGCGGATGTTATTGTTTTTAGATGAGGTTGATGGTATATCGGGAAGGGATGATTACGGTGGACTGCCCTTCTTGTCAAATCTATTAAAGAATGCCGATATTCCGATAATTATGGCCTCCAATTCAAAGAATTATAAAATGAAAGACATCATAAAAAATAGCAAGCTTGTTGAGTTTAGATCCTTGTCATCATTTGCAAGTTATATGTTGCTCCAAAAAGTCATTAGGCTCGAGAGTAAGCGTTTAGAAAGTTCGGAACAGTTTAAGATTATTAGTCAAAGTCGTGGTGATGCTAGAACCCTTTTGAATACTCTGCAAACGAAGCTGGAAGGAGAAGTTACTTCGGAAGGTAACAGCGGTACTGAATTATCAATTGAAGAGTGTGTTAACAAATTTTTTACTCTAACTGACATTTCACAAGCAAAACAATTATTGATTACGTCATCAATTCGTTATTCAACACCAAAATACGGATATACCTCAGAGGAACGTAGTAAAGATTTCTTAAATGCTTTGTATGCCAGCATTGTTAGCAGTGGGAGAAATATAGAATTATATGACTTGGCAAATATGCTAGAAAAGCTTTCTGACATTGACCTATTCGTAAACAGGATTTATGAAAAAAGGAATTGGCGCTTGCTCAGATATGCCAACGACTTGGCCCTCTATAATTTATTTAGGATTAGTAGGGGCATGGCTATAGAATATAGTCAATATTCCGTTCCCTTCTCATCGATGGGTCCAATATTTATGAGGGGACAATCATTAAGACCTCTTAGAACTGAACTATCAAATATTTTTCATACAAGTGTATCCAAAATTGGTCTTTTCTATTATTCGAACTTCATTATGATTCTGAAAAATCTACCGATTCAAAATCTTGATTTCGATAATCCTGACAACTTAAGGCTAAATGAAGTGGTAAACAAAGAAATTGAAAAATTATCAAATAAAACAAAACAAAACTTTTAAACGGAGGATCTGGTCCTCATATATAAATAAATTCCATGATAGATGACGATCCTTTATTATCACGTGACTGGATAAAAATGACTATAAAATATCCCGGATTTTGTTTGATTTGCAAACAACGGATCAATCGAGCAGAAGTGGGTTATTGGTCTAGGACAGCTAAATCAATCCTTCATAAAGATTGTTATGATCTTTCTATTCCGAATGATAAAAAGAATCAATTTTTATTAACCAAAAAAACTGACCAAGGCAAAAAGGATGGGGACGACCTAGTAGCCGACTTTATAGCACAACGACAAAACAAGGAAAGGTGTTTCATATGCGGGAATCGAATTGATTTTCACGAAAGTCTGATATTGACACTTTTAAAACTTGAGAGAAATATTAGTGCTTTGGAGACATTTTTTTGCTCAACTTGCTTATCTCGCTCAGACCTAGATATATTTGAAGATTATAAACATGCATTCTCAAAAAATCTAAAATCCGGTTAATATGCTTTATTGAATTTTACAAAAAGATTAAAATGTATAGTCATATACGATAATAGTGGTATAAATTGTCAAGTGAATATGAATATAATGTTAGTAAACTCTTGGCAGAAAAAGTGAAAAGGTTACAAGAATTACAAAATTCAGATAAATCTTCTAATTATGAAAAAGATTTCTTACGAATGGAAATCGAAACCCTTGAATCATTATATGAAAATTACAATCTTGGTATGAATTATTTTAGAAGAGCTAAGGGAGGCAGGAGTGGTTTACGTGAACTTCGAGAAAAGGAGTAGATAAGTAAATCCACTTGGCCCATATGATGAATAAGCAATTATTCTTAGCAAAATCTATATTTAATACTGTTTAGGATTAAAAACATAATATATGCGTGAGGAAAAACTAAAACAATATTACGACCGAAAACACAGTGCTGAAGCAGGTGGAGGTCCAGATAAAGTTGAATCTCAGCATTCCAAGGGGAAGCTTACTGCAAGAGAGCGCATAAATCTTTTATTAGATCCAAATACATTTACAGAAATTGACAAATTTGTAACACATAGAGGTGATGACCCTGAAGTAAAAAAATATTATGGTGATGGGTTGATAACTGGATTTGGAACTATTAACGGTAGACAAGTGTTCATCTATGTTTATGATTTTACTATTTTGGGTGGTTCTTTAGGAGAAATGGCTGGAAAAAAAGTATCTAAGGTTATGACACTCGCACTAAAAGTGGGTTGTCCCCTTGTTGGTATTCTGGATTCAGGTGGGGCAAGGATCCAAGAGGGCGTGTCGAGTCTAGATGGCTACGGTGATATTTTTCTCAAGAATGCTCTTGCTTCGGGTGTTATACCACAAATAACTGCTAGCATTGGACCCTGTGCTGGTGGAGCTGTGTATTCTCCAGCTATGACAGATTTTGTTATAATGGTTGAAAATGTAGGACAAATGTTTGTTACTGGACCTGAGGTTGTAAAAGAAGTTTTAAGCCAAGAAGTTACTTTTGAGGAATTAGGAGGCGCTAGAACTCACGCTACAAAATCTGGGGTTGCACATTTCGTGGCGAAGGACGAGGTTGACTGCATGGACAAGATTAAAACATTGCTATCTTATCTTCCTCAAAATAATAAAGAAGAATCAGAAATTTTAGCACCTGATATTGATGACCCTAACCGTTTGGATACTAATTTAATAAATGTATTACCGGACAATCCTTATCAATCTTACGATATGAAGGAAATTATTACTTCTATTGTTGATAATGGTAATTTCTTCGAGGTCCACGAACTCTTTGCGGAAAACATAGTGGTTGGCTTTGCAAGAATGGGAGGTAGATCTGTAGGTATTATAGCAAATCAGCCTTTATTTTTAGCTGGTGCATTAGACATACACTCCTCTAATAAAGCTGCAAGATTTGTTAGATTTTGTGATTCCTTTAATATTCCAATAATTACACTTGTAGATACTCCTGGGTATTTACCGGGAGCTGATCAAGAACACAATGGAATTATCAGACATGGAAGTAAACTTCTATTTGCATACTGTGAGGCGACCATTCCAAAAATTACATGTATTATCGGCAAAGCGTATGGAGGAGCATATATCGCGATGGGAAGTAAGAATCTTGGTACAGATTTGAACATTGCATGGCCGACTGCTGAAATTGCAGTACTAGGACCAGAAGCAGCTATCACTATAATACACAGGAAAAGTTTAAAAGATTCTTCAGATGCTGCTAGTAAAAAGAAAAATTTGGCAAAGGAGTATCGAAACAAATTTGCAAACCCCTACATCGCTGCTGAAAGAGGAACAATTGACTCTGTTATTGATCCTATGGAAACCAGACCATTAATAATAAGTGCCCTCAATGCCCTTTCTAACAAAAAAGAGAGTAGACCATGGAAAAAACATGGAAATATCAATTTGTAGATAGGTGATTGGATGTCAAAACAAATAACTAGTATATTAATTGCCAACCGCGGAGAAATTGCCCTCAGGATTATCCGAGCTTGTAAGGAACTTGAAATAAAGTCAGTTTCTGTTTATTCTGATGAAGATAAAAGTTCTATCCACGTTAAAAGAGCTGATGAAGCTTATCATATAGGACCGGCGGCTCCTGCTCAAAGCTATCTGAACATGAGCCGCATTATGGAGGTCGCTGCAAAAGCAGGAGTGGATGCAATACATCCAGGATATGGATTTCTTTCAGAAAATGAAACTTTTGCTGAATTATGTGAGAAAAATAATATTATTTTCATCGGACCAAAGAGTCTAGCTATGGATCTCACTGGTGATAAAATGAAGTGCAAGCGCATAATGAAACAGGCTCAAGTTCCAACAGTTCCAGGCAGTGAAGGAGTTATTGAAGATGTCGATAAAGCGGCTGAAATTGCAAACGAGGCAGGATATCCTGTTTTACTAAAGTCTGCATATGGTGGAGGGGGACGAGGCATTAGATTTGCAAAGGACGAAAAAGAGTTGAGACAGGAATTTGAAATGGCCTCTGCAGAGTCAAAAGCTGCCTTCGGTAAAGCTGCACTCTTTGTAGAAAAGTTCTTGGAGAAAATTCGACACATAGAATTTCAATTGGTAAGGGATTCGCATGGTAATACCAGACATCTATTTGAGCGAGAATGTTCCATTCAAAGAAGACACCAAAAATTAATTGAGATGTCTCCTTCTCCTATAATGACTTCTGAAAAGAGAAATGAAATTGGGGAGATTGCAAAGAGGGCTGCTGATGCAGTTGACTATCTAAATGCAGGAACAGCTGAATTTCTATGCGATCCACAGGGTAATTTTTATTTTATAGAGATTAATTCTAGATTGCAGGTTGAACATCCTGTTACCGAGCTTGTTACGGGCCTAGATTTGGTAAAGTTGCAAATATCGATTGCAAATGGCGAACCGATCCCCTTTAAGCAACACGATCTCAGGTTTAATGGTGCCGCCATGGAATGTCGTATCAATGCAGAAGATCCATTCTATGACTTTGCACCTTCAGTAGGTAAAGTGCCTGATTGCAATTTACCATATGGTCCAGGCATACGTGTCGATACTTATTTGTATCCAGGATGCACAGTCTCCGGCTTTTATGATTCCTTGACCGCTAAGCTAATATCTTGGGGATCATCGTTTGATGAGTCACGTCGAAGGATGAGAAATGCTTTAGATGAATTTACGATTGAGGGAATAAATACTACCATTCCATTGTACAAAACCATAATGAATGATGAACACTTTATTAATGGTGATTTGTCAACAGATTACCTTGATAGGTATTCTATCATAGAGAAAATGAAAAAAGAATTAAAGACCAAAAATTCTGATAGGCAAAAAAGGCTTTTACCTGCAGTAGCATCTGTGATCATTCAAACTGAAAATCTGAAACGTCCTTCAAAGACAGGTCACACTGTTCAGAATACTTGGAAATTTAGCGGGGTTGCTTGAAATAGAATGGAAATAAAGGTTGACGATATACCAGAAGAGTTTGAAGGTAAAATTATAGGTTTTGATAAGGATGCTAATCTAATTGTCCAAATTAATGGAAAAGATCACCTAATAAAAGTATTGGATATGAAATCAGATAAATTTGAATTCTTGTTTGATAATGCTTTTCATGAAATTAAAATACTTGAAGTTACAAGCACAGAATTAAAGATACTTTTAGATGGCCAGTCAATCGGTCTCAAGAAACATGCAAAATTAACTGAAATAATTGAAAAGTCAAGAGCCAATTTAGGAGGTGCGTCTTCCCTAAATACGATATCCAGTCAGATACCTGGAAGGGTAATATCAATATCAGTAAATAAAGGTGATGCTGTTAAACAGGGGGATAATATCGTGGTTTTAGAATCTATGAAAATGCAAGTTGCTATAAAGTCACCACGAGATGGAACCGTAAGAGATCTCAAAGTTAAAGAAGGTCAAAGTATATCACGAAATGATGTTGTAGCAATTCTTGATTAATATATCAATACATTGCCTACTAACTGCTGCAATTAATGATTCATTTAAACAATTAAAAGAAAATCTAATTATCATGAGATTATAGTCTTTATCTCTTCATAATTGGGTTCGATAAGTGGATTATCTGATACCCATTTATATACTATCTTATGATCGATATTGTCTACAATGAATATAGATCTTTTAGCTACTTTGAAATCTTTTAATTTACCTAAACTAGGCATTACAACATTATATTGTTCGATCACTTCCCGATTGTAATCGCTTAAGACTGGAAAGTTTAGGTTGTGGTGTTCGGCAAATACTTTATTTGCAAAAGGAGTATCAACTGATATTCCTAGGATAGTTATGTTTTCTTTTTTTAAGCTACTAAGAGTATCTCTGAAATTACACATCTCAACCGTACAAACTGGGGAACCCGCGGCAGGGAAGAACGCCAAGATTGTCAATCCTTCTTTATTATCTGACAAGCTATGAACTTCCTGATTGGTGTCTAAGAGATTAAAGTCTGGGGCCATATCTCCTACATTCGTATTCTTGTCAGTAGTTTTACTATTGAAATTGTTTTTTTGGTCCGAGGACATATTATCATAATATGTGATTAGCATTAAAAAGAATCTTTCTATCTTACTCTGTCAAATTCTTTCAAGGTAAAACCATTATTTAGATTTCTTTATGGATGTTGTAATAGTACAATTTTTCTTCACGTAAGACCATTCCCGTTTATTTCTCTAAATTCTTTAACTAGTTTTTTTAAAGTGTCAACAGCAATTTTCAATTGGTTTTGAGTATTTTGGTATCCTATGGAAAACCTTATTGATCCACTAACCTGATCGTATGTCAAACCTAAAGCTTTTAGAACATGCGATGCTTTTTGTTTCTTATTTGAGGAACATGCAGAACCAGTAGAAGCCTCAATGCCATATTCATCTAGTTTTATCAACAAGTCTTCTCCATTTATTCCCGAAAATGAAAAGTTAACATTACTGGATATTCGATTCTCCGAAGATCCATTTAATACAGATCCTGGTATTTCATTGATTACTCTGTCAATCATGTATCTTTGAAGTCCCACAATCTTCGTTTGGACTGATCCGAGCTTCTCTTTCCAAATTTCACATGCTTTGCCAAAGCCAACAATGGCAATTACATTCTCTGTTCCTGATCTTAGATTCATTTCTTGTCCGCCTCCATATATTATTGGCTTTATATGTATTCCTTGTTTTATGAATAGTGCCCCAATGCCTTTTGGCCCATTTATCTTATGAGAGGAAATCGTCATCATATCTAATTTCAAATCATTAACATTTATCGGAATCTTGCCAAGCGCTTGGACCGCATCTGAATGAAATATAGTTTCATTATTTTTAGCTTTTGCGATTTCAACCATATCTTTGATGGGTTGTATAGTCCCTATTTCGTTATTTGCTAGCATTATACTAATCAAACTGGTTTTCCGTGATACCATTTCCTTAAAAATATCTAAATCAATTAACCCATTTCTCTTTATGGGTACATAATCAATCTCAAATTCCATATCTTTCTCTATGAATTTGATAGTCTCTAGTATAGAATCATGTTCTATACTAGAAATCAATATTCTTTTACGATTTGATTTCATCTTGTCGATCAGTCTGGCACTTCCGATCAGGGCCAAGTTATTCGATTCCGTACCGCCAGAGGTAAAATAAATTTCATTAGACTTAGAGCCTATTAATTTGGATATCCGTGTTCTTGCCTGAGAAACGGCTATAGTAGACTTTCTTCCTAAACTGTGAAGTGACGAGGGGTTACCATAGAAGTCGGTCAAAAATGGTAACATTTCATTTATTACATTAATGTCTATCGGAGTGGAAGATGCATTATCCAAATAAATGGGTTCATTAGTATTAGCAAGATTCTTTTTTGACATACTTATCTATTCTTATTATCTCTTCCTCATTGAGTTTTTCTATATCTTTTTTTCCATAGCCTTCTAGATCTAAAGTGACATGTTTAAAACCTAATCCTTTCATCTCAGATACTATTCTGTCAACTCTGTCTAGGGTATATAATTTGATGATTTCACTCTTCTCAATCTCAATTCTTGCAATTGTTTCATGATCTCGGACTCTTACCTGTCTGACACCAGTCAATTTTCTTATTAATATCTCACATTTTTCAATGCGTCTTAATTTGATTGAATTAATTTCTGTTCCACGAGGAACACGTGAGGCCAAGCATGAATTCGAAGGTTTATCATGAACAGATAAATTATTGATTTTAGCAAAGTGTCGGACTTCCTTCTTGTCCAATCCAACTTCCAATAGGGGGCTTTTAATTCCCTTAGAATGTAGTGCAATCATGCCTGGCCTATCGTCGCTTAAGTCATCAAGGTTAGTTCCATCTACGATCAGCGGTATACTTTTCTCTTCGGCTACCTTAAGTAGATTGTTGGCCAGCTCATTTCTGCAGTGAAAACAGCGTGAGTTGTCGTTCTTGATGAAATTTGGATTATCTAATTCATTGTATTCTAATAAAAGATGAATTACATCAATTTCTTTGGCTACTTTTATAGCTGTTTCTAATTCTTCGTTTGCCAAAGTCTGATAGTTTGCTGTTATTGCTAGAACCTTTTCTTTTCCAAGTGCATGCTTTGCTGCGAGAGTCACTAGTGAGCTGTCTACTCCTCCGGAAAGGGCAACTATAACTTTACAATTTTGAGATTTGAACCAGTTAATTAGTAGGTCATATCGACTTTGGTTTGAATCTTCCCTCACATTTACTGAATTAACAGACATTTAAGATCAGCTATATATCGTATAGATTCCTTTGAAATATTAAATTATTGACTGTTTCCATTGTCTTCTTGAAAGGAAGGCCTTGCTTTGTTGCAATTTCTCTAATATTATCAAACTCTGGTTTTACGTTAATTATTTTTCCTTGTTGATCCTTTGATATTTTTACACTTATGACATATTCATGGTTAGCTATCATGATAGGAAGCAGTATACTAAAACGCTCTAGTTTATATCTTTCATTTATTGTTTTTCTAATCCCTAGTGTTCCTGTCTCATTAAATATTAACTCGATGATTCTTTTTTCAATGTCTTCAGAGCAAATAACCTTGAGAATATTTACAGGTCTATTCTTCTTAGTTATTCCATTAACAAGTGTAACATCCTTCACTCTTGCATCCAGTCTTGATAACTTTTCTATCAAATCACCCATCATCTCACCAGTCATATCATCAATATTTGTCTCAAGGACCGTAACTGTATCTGATTGCATGGTGCCATGAAGATTTGAATTCCCAATAGAAATTCTTAATATGTTAGGAACCCGCTCAAATTTCCTAAGTCCGGCACCATAGCCTATTTTACTGGGTATGAATTCTGGATAAGTGCCAATAATTCTGGGATTTAATCCAGCTAATATAGCGGCTCCAGTAGGGGTGGTCATTTCGGAATGCACTGGACCTCCAATTATTGGTATCTCTAAATCCTTAAAAATTTCTAAAACTGCGTTAGTAGGATTTGGGATAATCCCATGTGAGAATTGGGTTGTCCCTCCACCAACCGCAACCTTGGTAGAATAAAAAGTTGTATCAACAAAAAGATCGAGGTCATCTAAAGCAGTTGCACTTCCAATTATATCTGCAGCTGTGTCAATGCTAGAAGACTCGTGAAGGTGTAAATCTCCAATTTCTTTCTTGTGAATTCTTGACTCTACTGTGATTATAGTTTTTATCGTCTCCATCGCAAATTTTTTTGCCATCTCTGAAAGATTAGTAATGCTGCAGCAATTCTCCAGAATTCTTTGCACGTCAGAAGCATTCCGTTCTAGTATATTCTCTTCAATCTCAAAAAGAAATTTTGTTGCTCTTATACCATTTGAATCAGAATCTCTGAATTCTATCTTTTTTATTCTGGTATCGGAAAATAGTTTCTCTATCGTCTGTATGTTATTTATGATCTTATTCTTATTGGCACCGCAATCCACCAAAGCAGATAAGAACATATCGCCTGAAATTCCCGTGACCTGTGGATCAATTACAACTATTTTTCTCAACTATATTTTTATTATATGACTCCTCTATAATGGGTTTTATAGTGCGGATCATATTTCTCAGAGCTAATTCCCTGTTAATGATTTAATATGATTGCTGGGTCTTTGAATTTTAGAATAAATTTAAAACTATAAATAAAAAAAATAATGT
>DATEOO010000182.1:0-2401 GCA_035274085.1 Candidatus Nitrosocosmicus sp. | reverse complement strand
TAAGTATAATACGTATCTGGCTTTACACCTTTGCCTACATACCAGTTGTCTGCTTGAGCAAAAGCCATGCCAACGAATTGATTAATTTGCATTGCTGATGCCCCTAGCATACCTATAAGAAAAAATACTGTTATTTTATTTACCAATTTTTTTCTATTCATTTGTATCTTATGATTAGATTATTTACTCTTTAAATGTTTACTAAATTCTAGGGTTCTAGTGAATAAATGAGAGAAGAGATAAATTAGCAAATTGTACTTACAAACACATAAAATGTGTAATTGTGCAAAAATTCACTTTTATGATGTGGATTTTAAATTATACGGTATGAAGGTAGTCCCTTCTTGCAAAAATTGTGGCGACCCTTTAAGCGAAGACCAATCTTCAAAGTTTACTAAAGATTTGATGAAATATTGGGGATTTGAGGAAGAGAAATGAAGATAATTCATGCTGCTAATACCTTTCCATTACGTCATCTTTATTAATATCCTAAATAAAAAAAAAGCAGTGGTATAATGTGACCAAGATGTTTAATGTGAATATAGAAGCAGAGGGATTTGATACAAACGAAGCACAAGAATGGGTTAATGAAATGGGAAATGTTTATGCAGATATGGAGGTTTCAGATGTAAACGTTTCAGGAAATAAGATTAGTTTTAAAGCAGGGTTTTCTGGCATGGACGACACAACAGAGGATGATATAAAGATGAAATTAGATGAATATATGACCATGCATGAGCTATTCCAACCAAAAAATGTAACAGTGACAAGCTAGACTTTCCTCAACTCCATTTTTTATTTAGTTATAAATATCTATTGAAGCTTATATAAGTTTATAAGTGAGATCGCCGACATTGATATGGTTTTCAAGTATGACTTGTAAAGGTATTTGTATCAGACATAAAGCTCAAAAGCCGGTGGGATCGGGCCGTTACGCAAGCGGTCAAAAGCGATGTCAAATTTGTGAAATTTTCATAAAATGGGATGGTTTATGGTGTCCATGCTGTGGCTATAGATTAAGAACTAAACCAAGAAACTTAAAATATAAAGCAAAATTGAGGGCAAGAAACAAAACAGTTGAGCCACTAGAACAAGCAATAGTGATTCAATAATTACTATAGATTAGATTTTTATTAATCTCTAATAGTAAGTTTACTTCCTTTAACATCGTTATTTTTTCTTTAGTTTGGATATCAGTTATAAGGTTCAGTAATTTGTTGTATTTTTGAATGAATTGATCGCCATATCCGTTATCTAAAATAAAATTACCTATCAGTAAAATGCCATCAACATACATCGATTTTTCCTTAAAAAAATCTAACTTATTTAAGAATATGTTATTTTTTAATTTGTCTCCATGCCTAATTAGAAACCTTAAAGACTTTTCACTCCTGGATAAAGTAGAAATATTTGCTCGGTTAGTTCCAATATATTCTAAAAGGAGATCGACATGTTCCCTAATTTTTATATTCTCATTTTGAGTGACGAGGTTTATTTGATGTTTAAGATGAGAAGGTCTAGGTTCTGAATGTAAGTATAACTGAATAATTAATTTTAGAGTATTGAGTGAAATCATTTTTAATTGGAACAAACTGAATTTTTCGTCCACAATTTCCCTAATAAGCAAATTATACAAATTTGTGATTTCGAAAATGTTTCTAATTATATTAGTTTTCAAAGTTAAGTTGAATGACTTTTGAAATATATCACATTTCTCAGAAAAATAATTAATAATATTGGATTTCAAAGCTTGACTTGGAATTTGAACAAAATTGGTATATTTGATCTTTGGGTTTTTCATAAACTCTTGTATGGACAATATTAAAACCTCATAAACTCTGTCATGGTTTCTAAACACATTAAATTTTTGTTTGTATGCCAAATCTTGATGAAATAGCTCCTTCTTGTGATGTAGCGATATAAGATCGTATTCGCAACATTCATGGGGGATTATTCCATCATCGGTATGACATCCTATCAAGATGAAATCCAATTCAGGAAATTTTGATCCCAATAAATAAAATAAATGTTCATTGTCCACAAATGCTCAAAATAAATAGATTCTACGGATATTAAAATTAACTTATTCAAAATTGACAAAAATCCAATTAACCTGATCAATTCTCCTATGGTTATTGGCACAATAGTGTCCTTCGGAATTAGAGAGTATTTGTGAACTAGTAATAGTCTTACTAAGTAAAGATATTGACTCTTAATGGGATCAAGAGGGCTTTTATCCGCCCAAATTCCCTTTATTGGGTTGTATTGAGAATCAAGGTATTCTCCGTATCTTTCTATTTTTCTCTCTGTTTGGAACCGAATACAAACACTATGCATATTAAAATATTATTCCTTGAATAATGATCTTACTTGAACTTGAACCGACTTGATATAATTTTTG
>DATEOO010000181.1:0-4085 GCA_035274085.1 Candidatus Nitrosocosmicus sp. | reverse complement strand
GATATGTTGTTTCATATTTCTTATTTTTGTTTGGATCGTCAGCTAAATTAATAGTTAAGATCAGATTGTTGTTATCCATCTTGCTTACCTGAGTAGAAACAATATCATAATATCCATGGATTTCAGGCATTTGACTGGTTTTATAAAGAGTAGTGAGATGAGTATCGTATTTTGCGTCTACGGTACTACCTATTACGATACTCGTCAAATTTACTACCGGGCTAAATAAGGAGGGAACGCGAGAAACATTATTGCAATCTATATTGCAAACACTCGTAGTTTGTAATTTATTGGTGTTAGTAACAAAATATGACGTAAGACTTGATATTGAAAAAGAAATAATTATAGTTATGATGATTAATGATTGGCAGCCTTTCATACTCCTAATGTTAGTTTTTCATAGAAGATCGAGATTAAGATTGCCCTAATTAACCAATCGAGGAATGCTCTTCATCAATAGATTAAATACTTGGATGAATTATAAATCCTGCTTTTGATTCCACATGTATGCATCAATGGCAATTTCCACGAAAATGATGTTAATTAAAATGTTAAAAGTTTTGGTCATACATCTATGATTGAATCTACCGTGGCTGTCAATCGCATAGGGTCGATGAGTTAAAATCACTATCTGCATAAGATTGAAAAATATACACTAACTTAGAAGAATATAACTTTATGAAACAATATAAGAAATTATCAAAATTAGTTCCTGAATCAGGTTTTTAATAATCGATAAACGGGGTTAATGCCTTCCTACTCCTAGATGTCTATATTATTGTTAAATACTATTTTATACATACTCATTTACTCAAGTATCCATCTGAAGAGTAGCGAGACGTCATTATATAGAAATGAGGTATGAGTGACGACATATATCCCATAAGAAACATTTTGCCTGCCTCATTTCTATCCTACTTCTCATTCTATCTTTATTCTAATTATCCAGAGTTTTTTCGATACCAAAATGTAAGCACTCCGTTAATCTTTACTAATTTGCTGAATTGATTATTTATCTCACCATAATTGCGCTTAATATAGTTATATGCCGAAGTGTAACAGAATCCAAAAATACAGTCATTCGGATTAAATCTTTTTACACCGTGGAACGAAGAACGAAATTTCATATCAGTTTATCTTTGCTTTTTGAGCAAATTATACTACATTATGGGAGTATTATATGGAATTATCTTCGTGACTTGTTTTAAACTACAGTCCTACTCTCTAATAAAATTCAAAAAAATTAGCCTGTAATTACATTTTCAATAAACCTTTCCTCTGATAGTGAGGAATTGCAAATGAATGTGTTTTTGGAACATTGTGATTCAGTTTGAAGATGGTTATGACAATGTATATGAAATATTTGATTAAAAACCAAACTATTTATTCAAACCTATTTATACTCACTTTATAAAACTTGGCATTATCACGAATTTCTACTGGTGTTTTAGGTCTCGATCCTTTAATTGAAGGAGGAATACCAAAAGGATTTAATATTTTGATAGCAGGAAATCCAGGAACAGGAAAAACAGTATTAACATCACATTTTCTATATAATGGTCTTCAAACCAATGAAAATGGTATTTATGTCTCATTTAGTGAATCAAGACTTCAGTTTTTAACTAATACTGCCAGATTAGGTATGAATTTTGATGAATATGAAGGAGCGCAAAAATTTCTTTATTTGGATTTTACAGCAGTCACCAAACATGGTATGCAAGAAGCGTTGGAAGAAATTCTATCAGCTGCACGTGAATTGAATGCCAAAAGAATAGTAATTGATTCTTTATCCACAATTTTTCAATCATTTGGAGATATTAATGAAGCTCGAATAGCACTGCATGTGGTGCTAGGAAAAATTTTCAGAACAGAAGATATAACATCAATGATGATATCAGAGGTTTCAATTGGAAGTAGTTCTATCGGATCGGGTATCGAAGAATTCGTTGTAGATGGCATAATCAAATTAGAATATGGAACGTCGAATACGATTCCTATCATATTGAAGGTGATGAAGATGAGAGGAACGTCAATAAACAGGGAACCTCATATTTGCAATATTAGTGATAATGGTATGATAATATATGAAAAACAACCATTGACTTTTCTCTATCCGATACCATCTTCGAGAATATCAACAGGTATAAAAGGCTTAGATGAAAAGATTGGCAAAGGATTACTTAGAGGAACGGTGACTGCACTATTAGGTCCTTCTGGAATCGGCAAAACAACCATGGGTTTAGAATTCATATTAGATGGAGCAGAACGAAATAATGAAACTGGAATACTTTATTCACTTGAAGAGTCAGTAGAAGAGATACGAAGTAATGCGTATAAATTTGGATACAATATTAAAGAAAGTGAAAATAATGGAAAAGTATTCTTACGAAATATACTTCCAGAGGAAATTAATCTAGATGCATTGATTTTATTAATAAAACAAGATATCGATAAAATAAAGCCATCTAGAATTGTATTTGATAGCATTTCAGCCTTAGAGACCATATACCCTGAGGACATTTATTATTTAGTAAAACGACTCATAAACCTCTGCCAAGTCCATGAAATAACAGCCATATTTACATTTTTAACAACTTTATTGACAGATTATGACATATCAAATAGAAAAATATCTTCCATCGTACAAAATATTATTTTATTAAAATTCGAAGAGTTAGATAGGAAGATAAGAAGATCTTTGCTAATACTTAAAATGAGATCAACGCAGCACGATAATTCAATTTTACAATTTGAAATAGTACCAGAAAAAGGTATCGAGGTGTCATAAGCACGTTAAAAACTCTTTCTTGGTTAAATGTGGATGATAAATCGATTCTTGATAAAAAAGAATCTAATGTATTTGACACAGATATTCTTAGTTATTCATTTATAACAAAAGAATTGCGACATTCTTACTATTTTTTTCAATTTAATGGCATATGGAAGTTTTAGTGTATGCAAGAAGACAATAATAATGACTCTAATGAAAACCAAAAAATTACAAACTCATCGTTAGATAGGGACGAAATTAAAAAGGAAAATAAAGATTATACAATCTACAAAATCCAACAAGAGCAATCAATAAAGAAAATAAAGAATTCTGATAACAAAAACTTACGCTTATTCAAAGAAATGTATCATCAAGCAATCATTGAATCGTTTGAAATTCTTGGAAAACAAGTTTCGGAAATAGTTATTAATTATTTGGAGGAGAAACATTCCTTACATCTTGAAGACACAGTAGATAATCCACGGATACTTGATGAAGTTTTGGAAGATGCAATTAATGGAGGCAGAAGAATAGTAGAAAGAAAGATAATAAAAATATTGAATCAAAAATTGAAAATTAGAAATAATATAATTGAACTTAATCGATCCGATTTTACTTATAATATCTTAAATTTAAAGAAACTTTATTTGGAAATGAAATCAACTTAGCCATCAATCAAGTTAAATGATAATAGAGTTAGTTGGTAGCCCTTTATAAAGTTGTTTTAGTAAGACAGGTATTCAAAGTACATAGTTGTCAAATATTTGTATAATAGATATCGTTAGTTGTGAGTATATTAACCCTCTTTCATTACCTAAGATAAAAGGAAGATCATTTTAATATTGGTAGTGTAAACTCAAATGTAGACCCCTTGCCATTATCATTATTATAGCCGCAAATACTACCACCATGCGCTTCAACCAATTTTTTTGTAATGTATAAACCTAGACCCGTACCTGATTCAGAATCAGTAGCAAACCTCTCAAATAGGTGTGGAAGCATAGCTTTAGAAATGCCTTTACCTTCATCTGAAATGCTAATAACTATTTTGTCATTGTTCTTAATGTAGTTACCGTTATTACTGTTGACAGATTTATTGTCTATATCTTTTTTTATAGAAATGGTTACATTATTGCTTTCATTAGAAAATTTAAAAGCATTACCTACTATATTATTTAGAATTTGATAAAATCTGGCGCCATCTACATCTACCATTAGTTTATTACTGGACAATATTTTATCATCGTATTTTATTATTATATCATTATTTTTGTCACCTTTTTTCCTAGGTATTTGATAATTAATTTTAAAATCA
>DATEOO010000180.1:0-5899 GCA_035274085.1 Candidatus Nitrosocosmicus sp. | reverse complement strand
TTCCATTCAAGATTCAGGCATTATATCAAAGCAGTAGACGATGTAAGTCTCACAATTGAAAAAGGAAAAGTGTTTGTTCTCGGAGGTGGCTCTGGATCTGGAAAGACTACTTTGGCAAGATTAATTTTGCGCGCAATTGATCCAGATAGTGGATCGATATTATTTGACGGGGAAGATATTACTACAACCAATGGCAAGAAATTAAAAAAGTTCCGCATAAATACACAGATGATACATCAAGATCCTTATACCTCTATTAATCCTCGTATGAAAATAATGGATATCATAATGGAGCCATTAAATATTTACAATAAACAAGATTCAAAACAACAACACATTGAAAAAGTATTGAAATCATTAGAGGAGGTACGTTTGGAGCCTGCTATAGATATTGCTGAGAAATTCCCACATATGCTTTCAGGAGGTCAACGACAAAGAGTGTCTATGGCAAGAGCACTTGTTCTAAAGCCAAAATTAATTGTAGCCGATGAACCTGTCTCTATGCTAGATGTTTCTATCAGAGCTGAAATATTAGAACTTATGAAAAATTTAAAAGATAGATTTCAAATTTCCTATCTCTATATTACTCATGATCTATCTACTGCTAGATACATAGGAGATAATATTGCAATAATGCTTAATGGTAAAATAGTGGAGACAGGTCCTATAGAACAGGTTGTCTTAAATCCCCTTCATCCGTACACACAGGCGTTAATTGATGCGGTTTCTGAACCCAATCCTGACAATAATTTGCAAAACCAAAAACAAATTCGCATTAGAGATGCAGAAGAGACAATTCTCCCTGAAAGTGGTTGTAAATTTTTTTATCAGTGTCCATATTCAATGAATAAGTGTAAAAACGAACCGAAGTTATCAGAAGAGAAAAAAGACCACTATGTGTCTTGTTTTATTTACCCTCAACAGATTTGATCTCTGCGACCGACAGTTGATTTGGATGTCTATATTTTACAACCTGTGAAATACCGTTTTTAGAATACACACCGTAGATCAGGTTTACTTTGGTTATAGTAGAATCTTTCAAAGTAACCATTACAATTTGGTTATCTTTTGAGCGCTCAAGCAGAACCTGAGATAACCTTTCAGTATTTTCAGCATCAAGGTGAGCATCAACCTCATCCATCAGATAGAAGGGAGACGGTTTGAGTGATTGAATTGCCAGTAGGAAAATTGTCGCGGCCATGGTTTTTTCTCCTCCTGACAATGCAGTTGATTCACGACCTATTTTGCCTGGAAATTGTACCATTAGCATTATCCCGCTCGAAAATACATCTTCGACATTCTCTATCTCCAACCATGCTATTCCACCTGTTACTTTTGAGAAAGTCTTCCTTATGTCGTTATCAACTCTATTAAATGCGTCCATGAAGAGGTTTTCCTTTTCTTTGACAATTTCCTCTATAAAAAGAACAATAGAATTGCGTTCCATTTCTAGATGGTTCTTTCTATTAGACATTCCTCGATAACCTTCAATGACTTGGACATAACTTTCATCTGCACGTAAGTTAATTCTAGCTTTTATTGCTTCATATTCATGTGTGAGTTCTTTAATAACTGTATCAACATCAAATGTTTCCAACAAGCTCTTGTATCCTAACCAATGCAGATCATTAGTCAAGCGCGACTCTTGCTCAGTTTGATCTGCAATGTCCTTTCGAAGTAATGCATTATCCTTTTCTATAGTATTATACTCTTTAGTGAGTTTTCTTTCATTTTCGCTTTGCAGTTTCAATTTTTTTTCATATTCTTGTATTATACTATATGAGTCGCCAGAAGAGTCTATTATCTGCTGCTCATAGTCTCTAAGAGACTTAAGCTCTAATTCAATTGATTTTAATTTTATTTCTAACTCTTTTGCCTGAGCAATTCTCTGGCTAAGTTCTGATATTAATCTGTCCTTCTCATCTTCCATTCCCTTCATTCGTTCTAAACTTATTTCGATTTTGCTATTCATACTTGCTGACAATGTCATTAATTGACGCAATTCAACATCTACTTCTTCTATGGATTTGAGGAGTAGATTTCTTTTTAAATTTAATCTAGTCAAGTCATTTGTAATGATGGAATCATCTATAGTATCTATTCTTTCTAAAATCCTCCTTAAAAAAGGTGTTAGAATTGAAAGACGGCGCGATATTTTGTTTACATCAATTGCTAGAGTGCTTTTTTCTGTTTGAAATAACATATTATAAGAGATAAGCTGTTGTTGTCTTTTCTGTAGTTGTTCTATCATAATAGTATGAGAGGAAATTTGATGATTTAAATCGGTGATTCTTGCTTCAATTTTTATTTTCTCAGATTCTGAAGAATCAAGATTGGAAATGATTTCCTGTAGATCGTGTCTCTTAGTCTCAATTGTATTTCTTAATGTCTCGAGAGAACCCCTTAAAGTATCAATACTTGCGCTAAGAAGAATCGCCTTTGTCAGATCTGAAATTTTGGATCCGAAATCCAGTAACATACAAGTCCCTTTAGGTTCAAAAAGCTCGCCATCAACTGATACTGCCCTGTATCCTTGTTTTGACAGAATATATGCCGCTGTGGGACCTTTAACAAGAAAGGTATTGCCAAATATAAAATTGCTTAGTTCTTTATTATCAGAATATACAAAATCGGCTAAATTACCAATAATACTAACATCTTCATAAGGGAGTTTGTATGATTTTATGCGTTTTACTATATCTAAGGGAATAATCTTAAGACGAGGCAATTTTTTTGTCTTTGCATATTCTGCAATTGAAATCATTGATTTTACATTATCGACTACAAATGCCTTCATCCATTCTGAACCGGCCGCAAAAATTGACTTTTCATATTTTTTGTCCCACGTTATTATATGATGAACCAGTCCTTTGATTCCAAATTTTTCTGAATCTTTCATTAATTCTGCAATAGCAAAGTCTTCATTCCTAGCATTCTCTGCAATACTATACTTTGCTTCATATTTTGTCGTGATACTGTCTGCTCTACTTAAAAGAACTGATGAATTTCTTAGCTCATTTTCAAAGTCTCTTTTTAAAGTTTTTAAATTTTCAATTGTTCTAACTTCAGCTTTCAATTTTGTGGTTTGTAATTTCAAGATTTCACAGAGATCTACCAATAGCGTCTTGCTATTATCTAGTTCATTTTTTAAATCAACGGCATCTAATTGATTGGTTTTTAATTTCTCCTCATTAGCTTTAACTTTTTCTTCAAACCTTGCAAATGAGATATCAAGGTCATTTTTGATTTGAGAAAGTCTATTATATCGATATTCTAATTTATCCCTGACTTTCGCATAAAACGTAATTCTATTGGTGAGTTTATCTATTTCACGATCGATATCTTCCAACTCTGCCTTTAAAGTTATAATCTTAGATGATTTGTAATTCATGATAGTCTTGTTTTGATCAGCCTCATAGTGAAAGTCATCTAACTGCTTGTTCATGTTTTGTTTTTCGAAGTTGATTGAAGTAATTTGCTTTTCAATTTGAAGGCAACGCTGTTCAGACTCCTTTATCATTGCTTTCGTTCTTTCAGATTCATATACTATGTTTGCAATTTTGCTACCAATCTGTGCTTTAGATTTATTAACAACGTCTTTCTCTTGGATAAATTTCATCTTTTCTGAATCAATTTTCTGAATTTGTGATTGAATTTCTTCGATCTGTTTTGACAATTCTATAACTTTTAAACTATTAGATTCTAGAAGTCCTTTCTGCAATTCCAATTTATTTCTAACGGAGAGTATTGCATTCGAAACTTGAATCGCTTTGAATCTTTTAAGTTCAGATTCTAGTTGTTCATATCTTAACTGGTCATTTCTCTCTATCTCTAATTCATCAATTCGTCTCCGAATTTCTCCCATTCTTGCAAGTGCAACTTCAAGTCGTCTATCAGACTCTTCCAACTGCTTTAATGCCTCTGTTTTCTTTTCATCAAAATATGAGAGTCCAACAATGTCTTCAATAATCTTCCTTCGCTCCTCTACATTTAGTTCAGAGATACGGGTTATCATTCCCTGCTGAACAATATTGATCTTGTTTGGAGCAGCCATTACTACTTCTAGTAACTCCAAAATAGTGGTTTTAGACACCTTTTTGCCGTTAAGATGGTATTGACTGTCTCCTGTTTGGCCTTCCATTTCTCTTGTTAAGCTTACAAAATCAGAATCTATAGGAATACCTCTATCCATGTTGTCAAAAGTTAAACTTACTCTAATGAGTCGGTGTGAGCTATTTTGACTATCATGAAATAAAGATTGAAGTTTATCGACGCGTAATGCTTTAGGACTGTTTTCTCCTATTGCAAACAATATAGCATCTAAAATGTTGCTTTTTCCTGAGCCATTAGGTCCTGTAACGGCTACAAGTCCTTTTTCAAAGCTAATTAATGTATTCCTGAAACCAAATGACTTAAAGCCGTAAATTTCGAGTTTTTTAATGTGAACCAATGATCAATTGCTAATGGGAGTTTTAACGTTACTATTATGTGTTATAGAGTATTATCAATCTCCTTTTTGTAAATATTTTTAGCCTATCGCTCTCTTTTTCCTTCCACAAACTCTATGAAATTTGTTTTGGCTTGGGAATAGGGCATCTGTATAGGAGGATGTTTAAAGCAGTACGCAGAAATACTCTCAAGCGGACCAGAAATACCTCTATCAAGAGCCAATTTTGCTCCTCTTATTGCATCAATCATTACTCCTGCACTGTTATATGCATCCACTACACGTAGTTTAAGATCTAGTTCTACTGGAATATTACCAAAATATCTACCTTTCATTGAGATATAGCATATTTTGTCATTTTCTAAAAATTTAACAAAATCTGATGGTCCAATACGCATAGGAATTGAATACGGTATCATTGCTTCTACTGCACTTGTCTTACTTATTCTTTTGTCTTCAAGTCTTTCTTCGTCAAGCATATTGTAAAAATCCATGTCACCGCCTATGTTCAGCTGATAAGTTTCATCTATCTTTACTCCTCGGTCAACGAACAATTTTACTAATGTCTTGTGTAATACAGTAGCACCTAACTGACTCATTACATCATCACCTGCACACGGAAGATTTCTATCTTGGAATGATTGTTGCCATTTTGGCATCGAGGCAATAAAAACAGGTATGGCATTAATAAAACAAACTCCTGCATCAAGACATCTTTCAGCATAAAATTGGCTTGCACGTCGACTTCCAACAGGAAGATAGTTTAAAAGAACCTCTGCTTGAGTGTCTTTTAGAACCTTTGCAATGTCGGTGGTTGGCTTATTAGAGATTTTGACCTTTTCATTATAATGTCTGCCTATTCCATCTAACACCTCCGCCTTTTTAACCTTGACATCCATTTTATTTACATCATAAATCTTGACTGTGTTGTTTGGTTTCTCAAAGATCGCTTCTGAAAGGTCTTTATCTACCTTGGTATCCACTACATCAAAAGCTGCAACAAATTCAATATCACCAGGTTCAAATCCTCCTAAATTATATGCAGTAAGACCTATTGATTCTGTTCTATTTGTATTGTAATAACCAACACCTTGAATAAGAGCAGAGGCACAATTTCCAACTCCTGCAATAGCAACCCGAATTTTCTTAGACATAAAAAAGAATTCACCTTTAGTGTGTATTTAATCTATATATTAAAAAAGGAAGATGCTTTACAGACATTAATCTAGATAGAGTTTTCATATTTTAAACCGTAAGATTTTATAATTATTGAGGTGACATAAATCGAATCTGAACATAAGAACACACCACCACCATCAAATATTTAAAATTGCAGATCGATATCGGATCTTCTAGATACTCCATTCATTACTAGGTCTATTTGGATCTATCTTAGAGTGTAAGCCACAAATTTAAACATTAAAATTAACTGAAGATTCGTTAGCAAAGAGA
>DATEOO010000179.1:0-2965 GCA_035274085.1 Candidatus Nitrosocosmicus sp. | reverse complement strand
AATTAAATCAAATTTACATTTTAATGGTAGACTTAAATCAGAGCAAACCAACAATTTGTTACTAAAATTTGTCAGATTATTATTTTTAGCGTACAAAATAGAATTAATATCAATATCGGTTCCGACAACAAACTCAAAGTTTGTACATAATAATCTAGTTAAGTATCCAGATCCAATACCCACCTCAAGGGCGCTTTTACCTCTATAATTTGTGAGAATATCCTCCATGAAATAAGTATCCTCTGAGGGGCTGTACATGTAGTAATCGCTTAGCAAACAAAAAGATAAAAGGCTATTTAATAATATTTTAAGCAGAAATTCACATTATCCAGAGTTTATAATGAGATATAGTAGAAAGCTACTCTTTATATATAATAGTGTTTTGAGGTTACTTTATAATTTTTAATCATTTTATAATAATCTCTCCCTTCATTTCGGGATGAAAAGAACAGTAATATGTGTAATTACCTGTTTTATTGCTTGCAATTCCTGTAACAAAATCTTGCTCAGTTGTCAAGTATGCGGTATTGATACCTAGTTCCTCGGAAATAAAATCATGTTTTACAAAGTCTTTATTAAGAATTATTAATCTGGTAGGTTGACTAGCATTTACATATAATGTTGGATTAGTCTGGTTAAAGGCATTATTTTGAGCTATTAACAAGATCGAATCATTTGACTTTTGAATATTTTTTTCCTGAGGAGTATTTAATAAATTACCAATGCCCCATAAACCACCAACTACGATGAATGAAATGGCTATGATAGCAATGAGATTATGTAACAAGTACGTTAAATATTGTTATACTACCCATAAATATCTTGAATGTAAAAATATTTAATGTCAAGATAATTACGTTCATCGGGAGCACACTCACTGCAATACAAGACTCTAACTCTAATTTAACTTCATACCTAGTAATTAGGTTTATCTCCGTTCTGAAAGATATTCATTAAATATTCTATTGATTTATTTTGGCTCTTGTGTACTTCTTCTTGTTCAAAGCCCCTCATCTTGATAGTAGAATTAGCTAGATGATATTTTTTCAAAGCCATCATCACATCATCGATAGTATCAATATCTACTGTCAAGTTCTCATGATAAAAAATTTTTAGCGAGATGCCATTATCATGAGCTTTTAGACAATGGTTGAAAAAGCTGTTATCGTCGAAGCTCGTATCTATTATAGAATGCGGTTTTCTCAATAATATGTTGGTCCCATCGAATCTATTTGAAGGAACCATACCAATTATCTCTTTGAAGTCCCTCGCGACAGAAATGATCTCTTTTACTTCTTTGAGTGTTAACAGGGGTATATCTATCGGGATCACAATTGATTGATCAAATTTATTTTTCTTTATATAAGAGTCTGCTATTTTAACAGCATCATTTACTCCATTGCTACGACCTTCAAATAACATTACTACTTTTTCTTTTGCTTTCTCCGGTATTGGAATAATTTCATTTGTAACCAAAAACATATTACTTTCATCTAACTCGGACAATTTTTCGATCAAATCATTTACCATAAGTTGACAAAGCCAGATCCTTTGTTCTTGGCTAAGAAAGCCACTTAACCGTGATTTACTCTTTTCAAATCTTTTTATTGGAATAATTATTGCAGTTTTCGTATTGCTCAAAAAATAACCCTTATTCTTTTCTTAAAAATTAGAAATTATATACCGAGCTAATGACGTCTCTTTTCTTAAATTCGTCATGAGTATGTCAGAATAACAAAAGTTTATTTCAGGATAATCGTTTTTTATTTTTTTTTCAATTTCAGACTCATCAAGTTTATCGAAGATCATCGTATTGGCAATTTCAGAATAAAAGTCAATTAATCCCCTCAAGTTAGGGGAGATATTCTTTGCCTTCATATAAATTTCACATGGACCACTGACTGCTCTGTTAGAGATAAGAGGAGAAACCAAAACAATCTTGTTTTTTAACTTCTTCAAAAGGTTTTTCATACCCGGTATATTTACTATTGGCCCAATACTTGTGATCGGATTTCCTGGAGCAAATAAGATTAATCTTGATTCTTCCAGCATTCTTTGAGCATTTACGGGAACCTTAGCCTTTTTGATATTATTGTAAACAATGTCATATACCGGCAACGAACCTTTGTATTTTATCCAGTATTCTTGTAAATGAATTCGTTTGTTGCCTTCAATCACCATATTGGTTTCATAATGAGTATCAGAAGCAGGAGCTACGAGTAGTGATAGCCCATATTTGTCAGTAAAGAATTTTGTTATTTCAGTTAAACTCTTCCCCTCTTTTAATAACTGCGTTCTTAAGACATGGGTTGTCAAATCTTTATCTCCTAGGTTAAACCAAGTTTCAGGTACAAGTGTATCCATGTATCGTAAGAAATTAAATGAATCCTTTTTGACTCCCCAGCCCTTTTTTTTGTCCAAATTGTTACTTAGTCCATAGATGATAGTATCGATATCTGGACAAATGTATAATCCATAATGCCAAAAGTTATCTGCGACATTTGAAATAATTGTAATGTTTTCTGATTCCTTATACATCCCTCTAACTAATTTAACGGAACCAGTCCCCCCAGCTAAAATGGTAATCAATATTACATTTCTATATTTTCTTTTTTTTATTATTTGTTTTTTTTCTCTTTGTTATGTTATGATTTTTTTACTTTTAGGCTAGATAAAATATAATTTTTTATTCTAAACATGCAGTATTCAATTTGAATTCACCCCAAGTAAAGATATATCAATAAGCTTATAAACAGGCTAAATGGAATTCAAAAATATTGAAATTAAGATCTCTAGATTATGTAATAGTATTATTGGCTATTGTTTTTTTTAGCGGGATTATTAATCAAAGCTATGCCATACAAATGGAAGCAGGAGTCTCACCTGTAATAAATACGGCGGATGCTTCCTTTACAGGTGACAGAATTATTACTTTAAAGTATCCCGCTAATAGCACTATGTCACA
>DATEOO010000178.1:0-2442 GCA_035274085.1 Candidatus Nitrosocosmicus sp. | reverse complement strand
AAAAGAACAGATATGGAAAGCAGTTACAAAAGAGGCAACAAAATTTGTTAAAAATAACACAGACTCCATAGTTTTAGACAATGAAGCTATTTGTATTGTGGGCGAAAAACAATGATCTAGTCCAACATAAACAGATGACGTTTTAAAGTATTTTACCCAGTAATCATCATATTAATAATGGATAGAACTCTTAATAGTTGTTTATGTATTTGTATGGTTTCAATTTTTATAATAATTGTTTGCGTGATGTATGGTGGCATTCCTGCTGTTCACAAATCATATTCACAACAACGAAATACGACAATGTCTTTGGTTGAACAAGCAACTCCAATTCCTTACGGAAATATACCTACCAAACCTTACCTATCCATTACGATGCAAACAATCAAGGATCCTGGAGGTTATAGTTCTATTGGAGAGAGGTACACGCCTACAGGCGAAAGTATCACAGTGCTAGTAAATGAAAAAGATAATCAAAGGGTAGACCAATATCCTGTTATCAACTCGGAAAATAACAAAGTGATTATTTCAAATATTAGCATTTTTCCATCATTCTCATTTAGCATGTCCGATTTACAAAAAAATAAATCACAAAGCATTGAAGAAATAAGTCGAGTTTTCAGTATTAGTAATATTACAAAAGAGCATAATGGTCAATTATATCAAGGAATTAGCAAATTTACACCAATTACAATAAACGATAGAGTTTATCCGGAGCCAATAGCCTCATTTTATCGATACAATAATGGTACAGGGACATTGAACATCTATGGTAATAACCCTCCCGAACGTGCCCATTAAATATAAGGAGAATGGGAAGAACGGTTTGAACTAACAAGATATGACTGCTGTTGCTGACTCTAACGATATTCGTCAATACTACTAGTAACAAAGGAGACAGCGAAGAAAGTAAACAGGGTGAAGGTTATGGTAAAGGTGGTTTTATAATGAGCATTTAAACACTTTTTTTTAATTGAATAGGATCAAACCTGTTAAAATATGAATGTTGAATGAAGACGACCAAAAGTTATCGAGGTATTTGAATATTTCATAATAAGTAACTAAATGACGCAAAAATAATTATACTTTGGCATATAGGAACATAGATAGGATTCATGAAAGTAAAGTCAAATTCCACTAAAAATGGAAATCATGCGTATCCACCAGGACCTCGCGAAATATTTCCTTACAGCTTGGCTTTTAAATTCATATCAAATCCATTACCAATATTAAAGAAAATTACTGATAGTTACGGTGATGTCTCCCATTTTAAATTTGGACCAAAGTTACATGTATATCTCATAAATGACCCTTATTTAATTGAGAATATTCTAGTTAAACATAATCAATATTTTGTTAAGAGTCCAGGTTTGCAGTTAGCAAAACGGGTAATTGGCAATGGATTAATAACGAATGAAGGAGAAAGTCATTTAAAACAGAGAAGAATGGTCCAGCAAGCATTTACCAAAGATAGGATAAAGATCTATGGAGATATAATAACAGAACATGGTACAGAATATACAAATGCAAACTGGAGAGACGGAATGATAGTCGATATTCATAAAGAAATGACTAAATTGACACTCTCTATAATTAGTAAATTGCTATTTGGAAATAATGCTATTACATTAAATGAGATCGACAAAATTAGTGATAATATTACAATAATTATTGAGTATATTAACAAACTTAGACTTCCATTTTTAAGGTTTATTGAAAGACTTCCAATACCTTTAACCTTGGAATACAAAGAGGCATTAAAACAACTGGATAATACGATTTATAACAAAATTGATCGGCGACGTCAACAAATGCCTGTTAAAGAAGATAAGAAAATTAATGAATCTAAAACCCATGATACTCAATTAGGTAAATATAAGAATTTTCAAAAGGATCAAAACGAATCAGATATTCTTTCTATTCTTATCGATCCCACAAATAAAAGAATGACCGATAATAATGAACAATTATCACTCGGGAAAGATAAGAGAAAAGCGGATGATGTTTCAATAATGACTAACAAACAGATTAGAGATGAAGTAATGACAATATTTTTAGCAGGACATGAGACTACGGCTAATGCATTGACATGGACTCTATATCTTTTATCCTGTCATCCTGAGGATGAATCTAAAATTGTAGCTGAACTTGAGCCTATTATTAGAGAAAAAGAGGACAGAAAGATTAACAAGAAAGTTGTCACCTTTGAAGATTCATCACGCCTTAAATATACAGAAAAAGTTTTGATGGAGTCAATGAGACTCTATCCACCTTCTTGGGCTATAGGTCGTCAGGCTATAAAGGATTACATTCTAAATGAAAAGTATTCACTACCTTCAGGCTCAGTAGTCATAATGAGTCAGTATCTAATGCATCATGATGTCAGATACTTTTCAGACCCTGAAAAGTTTGTCCCAGAAAGATGGTCTTTAAAATTTAGAG
>DATEOO010000177.1:0-8595 GCA_035274085.1 Candidatus Nitrosocosmicus sp. | reverse complement strand
AGAGGTGGAAAGAGTGTATGTATACGGTATTGGAGGAGGGGATACTGTTATAGTTATAGGCAATTCTTTTGGAGCGTCATTAAATATTTGGATGTTAATTCTTAAAGTAAGATATTCAAGAGAGCCATTAGAGGAACAATGAAAATTGGATTACCTGACTAACTTTCATCTAAATACTGGTTTATATTTTCTATCTTGAACTTTTGATAGAATATTTGTGTGACTAATCACTTGTGTTTCTAGAATGGTCAACATTCGGAAGTGAAATCCAATTACAAAGTGTGCTTGACGCGATACACCTTTCAACACAGTTGCTAATAGCTGTAATCGTTCTTTGATATGTATAGGCACTTCTAATTAATCCATAACTATTACTGAAAGTTTTGAAAGTAAGTCACGCATGTGCTAGTAGCCTGATATTCAATTATCCAATCAAAAATTTTTTTCAAAGTTTATTGTTTTAGTTAAGACTTATCTAAAAAAGGCTACTTTGGTTGAAATTATTCTTAAAATGATTCATTTTTTTTCTCTTCTATTTAGATATTGTTTCTTCAATTGATTCTTTTAATAGGGAAAGTTTCATTGGTTTTTGTAGTATTCTATCAATTTTTGCTGATTGGTAAGATTCATTTTCTTCTATGTCAGCTGTATCAAATGCAGTTATTAAAAAGATGTTGATTGACTTATCCACGTCTCTTATCCTATTAGCCAACTCTAATCCACTCAATTCAGGCATTCTCAAATCTGTAATTACAAGTGAAAATTTTTCCTGATTATCCTTAAAATATTCTAATGCCAACAAGGGGCTAGTAAAAGAATAAACATCAAATCCCATCCTTCCGATGGCCTCCTTAAAAAGAGTAGCTAGCTCTTGCTCATCATCTACCACAAGTATGGACGATGATAGAACCATTGTCATTGTTTGTGCTAAAATAATATTTAATCATTATTTTCTAGAATGTTGATACTTGTACATAATATCTACTAGTAATAGTTTTAAAACCTATTTCAAGTATTCTTGTAAAATGAGATATTTCCACTCAAATACATCCGATTAACGTATTCCTCTGCCTCTGTTATATAGAATCTAATCCATATGTTTGGTTTAATACTTTTACTATTGTTAAAATCAGCACGATGACTGTGATGTATTTGACTAAGTTTACCATGCCAAATGATTAAAAATACCAAAAAAAAACAAAAAAATGGGTCTGTGTATATAAAACATGTTAAACCTAATGTTTTGTTCCAGGTGAAGTAAACTGAGTGTTCAAATTCCCAAAAATAAGCATGCACGCAACTCTCAATCTATTGAAAAAATAGAAGACAAAATACAAATATTAATTGCGGAATCTGAAGATGAGTTACTCGAGCTGTTTGATACGTATATTTCCTTATTAGGTATGAATACTGAAATAGCAAACAGCGGTGAAAAGGCTATGGATTGTTTTTTTGGCAGCATAAAAAAGAACAGACCGTATGATGCCATAATAGTGGACACTCATCTGACTAATCCATCTGGCCTAGATGTTGCCAAAAGGATTCGTAAAGAAATGCCTGACCAAAAAATAGTAATAGTTACAACTTCACCGAAAGAGTATCTACCTGCAGAATGTCTGGAAACAGCGGGAATAAAAGACAAAGACATTCTCACTATGCCATTTAGAATATCTAAGTTAGGATTGGTACTAGAAAATTAACCTGTTATCTTTCTGCTAAGTGGATTAATAATTTCTCATATGCATTGGAAATCTTCTGTTGTTCATTTGTTTTGCATGTATTTGTCATCTCCAATATGAAGATGCAAAGAGTTGCATTAGGAAGTGACTTCTAAATATCTTAATATTTTAAAGAAGATAAGCACCTATGCCGAAATTCCTATTCCAACCTGACCCCATAGATGGATATGAGTTTAATCCCATCCCAATCGACATCCATTTGGGAATAATTAAAATCCCCAATGATGAAATTATTGATGATTTTGGAATAAATACTACTGAATCTGTGATTGTTGGGGCTGATAGGGCTGAAGTTCTAAACAGGTTGCAAACAACTTTTGCCATGGAATTTGAAAGATATGGAAAACTCAAAGAATCAGAAATTACCCATATGGACTCCAAGACAGAACAAGCTTGGAATAGAATTAGAAGTCATATCAAGGATAAGAAATAGGCTTGAGTAACAAAAAAGCAAATTATTTACTCACCTTCAATAAAATTAGAGTGATGTCCAAAACTAAATCGGAACCATAGCGACGCTGGCTGATGAAACAATTCATTTTTAAACTCATTCTGTTAGAAATGTTTACTCTAATTCCATATAGTGTCATAAGGGTCTTGCATCTCTAGCTCCATAAGCCGCTTGTGCAAGACCTGATTAGGTATCTTTAATCAGATATAGTTATATATTCTGTTACTAAAATAGATATTTAATCTTCAAATTGTAAGGTAGTCTTCTTCAGTTACCTATTTTATCTGTGTTAAAGCACTGTTAATCTGTCCTGCATTTTCACTAATGTACCAACATATGGTTCATATGTTTGATTCAAAGATTTAAGAAGCAGTTTTGCATCGATTTCTTTGCGAGTAATTGACCTATAAGGTCTTTAACCTTACTGTTTTTGGTAAGGCCAAATAAACTAGATTAGATAGTTGAAATAACTAGTGATGAATAGTCCAAAATTATAGGATTGCGCTCATCAACTAGTGAATTTATTAGTCTAGTGAATTATCAAAAGAAATCTTTGGCACAGTAATTATTTTTTTCTATTTAATAATTACCACAATTCTGTTTTGACTTCAGTATAGTGCCATAGATGTAATCCCAGATAATAACTATGATTCTCACAGGATTATAACCAATTAGAAATAAACGAGCAAACTAATTACCTAATCTCAATATTCTTATTTGAGAATTATTGAGTTAGTGTACCAAACTTAAGGCATTCGGACTCAGACTTTTTATCATAGCAGTATACTTATTTTATATCGAGAATATTTCAAAAAGTGTCATATGTATTCTCCTTAAACATAGTAATTTTTCATAAACGACGGCTTGAAAATGTGGTTGACTGCGTGTTATCAAATAGTAACCCAATTCAGTCAGAACAAACAGACAAGGCGCTAGATAAAATCCAAAAAGGAATGGGCTTTTATAAGCATTTCTTAGCGACCAAATAGCATTTGAGAGGAAACATGTACGAATAAACTAGGCTCCCAACTTCAACTCATAGCCCAATACGAAACAATATACCGCAAGACGCAGGAGAGAAGATAAAATCTAATATACCTTTAGACAATCCTTTTAACTTTGACGTCTAACGTAAGTTATGTCACTTCTCTCAAATTCCGAGGTTTAATACTTACGAGGACAAAAGCAAGTGTCTAAGTCTTATGAATACAAATTAAGTATTTTAAAGTAAAAAAAATCTCTCGTCTCATATCTAATGAACTTCTTTTATTGTTAGTCAAATTTCCAGAGATTAACCTTACCGAATTTGGTAAGAAAGGAAAAAATGCAATAAGTTCTAATCTTACTAAAAATAGTAAGACACGCATTACGTTGCCTAAGGAACGAAAAGCTAAAGAACCTGAGGGCCTCGAGGGTTCAAAGACCTCTCCTGTGTCTAATATCGAACAAAAAGTAATGAAAAATGACAAAGTCAATAACAAAAAAAACCGAGGAAAAGGCGCCGGGAGAGGGATGCGAGTTCTAATCTGAGATTATACATAATTATCGTTTCGGAATCCAGGGAATAGAAGATTGCTTATACAAGAGTGGTTATTAAGTATACAATACTGAGTAATTAGGCTCCAATTTTTGATTAGACTTGATGAAACAAACATGGACCGACTGATTTTTAGCAAGTCTGCGAGCTTAAAGGTTAATTTTTCAGGTATACATTCACTTAAATATCATGAGAAAAGGAACTAGGTCTTAACTAGTTAGAGGTTCATCGCATGATATCGTGCTGATTTTATCCATAATTTGGATTTATAAGGCGAATAAATTCTTGTTCAAAACATTTTCAAATCTCATGATAATTTGTGAGCCAATTCTCTCAATAGCGGCCTTATCTTTTTAGTAATCATTTCGTTAATGTCTGGCCTGTAGTAATGATTTACAAATACCGAACTACTAATCCTACCCTGTAGTAAATCTATAATCTCTGGTTCAATTCCTTTGTTCCGTAAAAAGGTAGCAAAAACTTTGCGACAATAGTACATGTTCATATCAAAGTCGTTCTTAATTGAAATCCTTTTTCTAAGGGAATTATAGTAATGCTCAAGATGAGGCGTATTCACCGCTATCGTTAAGATTTTGTCGTTTACAATACTGATATAGGCATTCTTGGTTTGTCTCAGAAATACAGTTGGAAATTGATAGTGTTTAATGATTCCATTGTCCCTGTCGATGTATTCACTTCCCTCAGTCCTAATCAACCATATTGCTTTCTGGGCTTCATCGGGCCGAAGACCGGTGAGAGTATTAAATAGTAATACATTCTTATATTCATGAGGCAAAACTGCCGATACCTTCTTTATCCAATCAAACATCGATTGCAGGTCATTTCCTTGACTTTGACTATCTACTATTGATTTGAATACATTAATTGACTTGTCAGGTTTGGACCATTTCAATTGATATTTCTTGACAATATCAAGCCATTCATCATATCTTCCTAAGAATTTCGACAATGATGCCAACGCTTTCATTGTATGAACTTTCGAGCCATGGGATAAATTCAAAAGTACGCGAGCGTCTTTGCTCTCAAGTATTTGACAATAACGTTTAGCATAACCTACTTTATTCCTTACACTATGCTTTCTCTGTCCTTCATTAATCAAATACTTCCTAAATTCATCCCATAAATCTTCTCTGTATGACATAACGTATGAGGATGATTGTAATCTTACCAAAATCGGTAAGGTTGCTTTTTGCTCTGTGAGTGCTTCAGATTTGCTATGTTCAACACCATTACCTTCATAATTTGATAAAGATTTTTCAAATTCAGAGAGATAATTAGTAAATTTATCATTAGATTTGCATCCAATTACATTAGAATTATCATGAGAAATCACCAATGCTCCGGCCGGGATTTGAACCCGGGATCTGCAACTCGAAAGAACCTTACAAGGGTAACGTTATGGAATTAAATGCTCCTCTTCTGAAGGGATATAGAAAGTATCTAGAAAATCAGAAGATTAATTTAAAGACCATCGACGAACTATTTAGAAATTCCGTAAAATATCATCATATACTTTATGAAAGGGATGGTTCAGAGTTAGTCTCTTATTCCAATGGTAAAAGGAAACATATTATGAAGGCTTTGACTGCGTTCTCAAAATATTCTGGGTGCTATGAGACTTGGCAGTCTATTAGAAAACAATATCAAATGAAATGGACCTCTACTGATTCGTTATCCGGGTTTCACAGTATGGTTAAAGAAGACGGCAATTTTACCAAAATGGTTGAATGGGTTAGAGAATCTATGATGACTTACCCTCGCTTTTCTAATATTCTTGCCTTTAATGCTTTAACAGGGTTGCGGCCGGGCGAGGCAATTCAATCTTTAAATCTGTTGAGAAAACTAGGAAAAGAAGCTGAGTATTTATCTAGAGACAGACGAACCTTGGAGCATTTTAGATATCCATCTATCTTTCTACGAAGGACAAAAAAGGCATTCATTTCTGTCGTTAATGAAAATGTGTTAAATCTTCCATATAATCAGGAGTCTATAAATTACGATATAATTAGATTAACCTTCTTAAGAAACAACCAAAGATTCCATATGTCATATTGTAGAAAGATTTTTGCTACCTTTATGAGGAACGAAGGAATTGAACCAGAGATTATAGACCTTCTTCAGGGACGTATACCAAATTCTGTATTTGTTAGACACTATTACCGCCCCGATCCATCTAAATTTGATGAGATAAGAGAAAAGTTGACCAAACTACATTCTCTTCTCTTGAACTAGCTATCCAATGACATTAGTGACACAAATGACACTATTTTTTAATCTATTGGTTTTTCTAAGGGGAGCTGAGCTAACTCAACACTATTTTTTAGTCTTTTGGAGAAGCGTAGCCGTAAAGTAGGGGCGACTCATTTCTTAGATTTTCAGCAATATTGGGGGATCAAAATGCCACCAAATCTTGTTTATGATTTGTAGAAAATTTTGGCGACGGCTATCAGCTTAGCTCGTTCTATCAAACATCTGAATGCTCATAGATATGAGGAGTTCCCAGTGCGCGTCAGAAGAAGGCGGCCCGACCTAACCCGTGTAACCATGAAGGTAATTTCAAGTGTTTTACATATATTGTGTTCTATCTTCAAAACTTAAAACATTATATAATTCGTAGAGTGATGACGAAATATGGAAAACAAGCAACTTGGATTAGTAGCGGTAGTTGTTATAGCTATTATAGCAGTAGCCCTGGTCGCAATGCCAGCTTTAAGCGAACAAGTATACGCTGGAAGCATTAATTCTGATTTAAAGAACAAAGGAAAGCAAGGTGAGTTCAAATCAGACGGTAAACGTCAAGGTCATGGTAGATCTGGTGGAGGCGGTGGTGGCTGTGATGCTTGCTGAGAGAGTTGGAATGTATAACAAATCAATATCACTTTTAGCCATAACTACTATACTTTTAACTGCAATAGGTCTTGTGGTGGTTCCCTCACTTGAACAAGCTGATGCTGCAAACATTGTATCTGAATCAAAGAACAAAGGTAAGCAAGGTGAGCTGAAATCTGATGGTAAACGCCAAGGTAAAGGTGGTAGCGAAGGCGGTGGTGGTGGCGGCTGTCAAACTTGTGGATAAAGCAAGAATACTTTAACGAAAGCTAGATTAGCACGCTACATTTTGTCTTTTACTCCATTTCTCTGGCTTAAAATGTTAATCTTTTTCTTCTAAATCTCGTATTCCTATACTATCCAACAAGTTTGATATTTGATTGTTAAGTATTCTCTATACAACTTCCCTTAACTTTAGTCTCTTTGAAGGAGAAAAATGGATTCTTTCTTCTTTTCTGTGTACTTTTCCATCAATGGTATTCAGATCATAGAATCGGTAAAGATATGAAAGTGTCTTGATTACTTCCGCCGACATTCTAATGAATTTTATCCTTACCTGATTTCGTGTCCTTGTGAATATCTTGTTAATCTATTTATAAAATTGTGATTTCTCCAATCAATACTTAAATATGTTAATAAAAGAATGTTTTCATGTCTCTACCTCCTGCTGTAATGGTGGTGGACGATGAAGATGAACTCGCAAATCTTTTTAATGAAATTCTAAATGCATCAGGTTTTAATTCTGTTTCTTTCACCGATCCGATATTAGCCCTCAAACACTTTTACAAGAATCTTGACAAGTATTCTTTGATAATTACTGACTTGAGAATGCCCGGGTTAAATGGGATAGAACTTGCCAAGGAGATAAGAAAGGTCAAAAAAGATGTAAAAATCATATTGATTACAGCATTCCGAGAGTATACATCAAGTGAGAATGAAGATGATTTTAGAAAAAACATGTTCTCTGAAGTGCTTGAAAAGCCAGTTCATTTTAAGGAGCTGAGATCTATAGTGAAACAACTCTATGACGCTGAGCTAAATACTTAAGTTCTATCATCGAGAATCTTAATACTAATATTCGCAAGGATCTTGATGAAACTGATCTTCAAATTCCAAACTCAATATCTCCTGTTTGATCGGCGGGCTGAGATTTTAGTGAAATTTTGGAAATATTCACTTAGAATAGTGGTTAAAAGTATTAGTCATAATGTATTCAACATTTTGTCGACAGCTACACCAAAGAGTGGGCGTTTCTCTTTCATGATTAAATATGATGTTTTATATGATTCCATATGTCAGACGTTAATGATTCTGCAGAAGAGATAAATGAAAATACTACAACTGGATTAAGCAAATACAAACGAAAAGATGTTGAAAAGGAAGAACCAGACGCCATTGCAAGTGCGGACTGATGGTCCTTTATGTTATGATAGATACAAGACTTTGGTTGTCTCACATAAGGATGTAAAACTTATATAAAGATGTTGCCAATCAAAACAAATGCACTCAAAAACATTACAAATATCCACACTTGTTATCACTTTTGTAACTTTGACCATAGCAGCAACAACAACTGGTCATAATTTGGTCTTTGCAGGTCAAGACATCGATCAGGGGGAGAATCCCCCTCCAGACCAGAATCACGTTGATGTCTATGACCATCAGGGTCAATGCATAAAATTCCATAAGAGTTACGATAAAAGCGTTATAGATAGTCACTGCAAAAAGAACTAGATAACTAGATTCTTTATTCTTCTTTTCGTAATATCAATTGAATCTCTGAAATGTATGGCTGGCGGGTATATCTAACTTAACTTTAACGATTACAGTATTTTTCCGATTTTCTTAATCTCGCGGGTTAAAAATGAGAAAAAATATTATACATTGGTTGTAATATGGTTTCGCGGCAGCAATAGGTTTGTTAATGATACCAGTGATAAAATCCGTCCTCGGCATGGTACCAAAAAGGTAAGTATTGTCATAAATCATATATATTTATATAACTGAATTGCCAATTA
>DATEOO010000176.1:0-6592 GCA_035274085.1 Candidatus Nitrosocosmicus sp. | reverse complement strand
CCTAATACAATTTTTCATGTCACAACATTTACAAAACTTGAAAGTAGGTGACATCTGTTAGATCTATCTCCACAGCATAGAGACAATACCCAAACCGGTTATACACAAGCCTGCATAAGCGACTTGGGGTACGCTGATACTGATAGCACCGATGGCCAAACCAATCCCAGCCATAGCCATTAAAAATTCCCCTTTTCTTCTATTTGTTAAGTGCAATACCATAATCTTATCTAACAATGGGCTTATAAAATATTTCTCTACTGATAGAAAAATCTTGTTATGTATACTTAAGTGACTACAGTAAAGTATCAAATGTTAGTGTTGCGGTTTTAATTTAGCAATACACAGAATTTTTGAAAAAACTTATAAACGATATAAGAGCAATTTTATGAAGAAAAATTAAAGGTGGCTGAGTCCACCTGCACCAGATGTATAAGGTGATTGTCCTGGAAAGTTTCTTCTAAAATGCCCAGATGGTCTTTTTGATAACAGTTCTATGAACCAAGCCTCATGCTCAATCTCCTCCTGCATTATCCTCTGTGCGATATCGAATGTACGGGGATCCTTTCCCCCAGTCATATCACATACTTCCCCCCAGGATCGGATAGCACATTGCTCTGCCTCCAAAAGTACTTTAATGATAGAGGTTAAGTCCTTCCAATTTTCTGGTAAATAAGCATCTGGACATCCAGCTTGCGTCGCGAAATCTCGGATATCTCGTGGCAAACTTCCTCCCAATTCATAAAGTCTAGGAACCATAGCCTCGAAGTGGTTTCTATCTTCAATTCTTGCATCTTCAACTATTTCCTTGATTCCTTCTCCATCAAGTCCAGTACAGTGCATCCTCAAAATAGTATAATAATAATATGTGGTAAATTCTGCACCCACGCCTTTAGTTATTAATTCTTTTAGTCTTTCAATGTTAACACCATTTTTTTCTAATACCTCCAAAGCTACTACATTCGGAACATATTCATTATTCTCAGTCATCATCAAACCTTAGATAAATGAATATAAAAATTTTATTATAGATTTATACGGTAGCATTCCCCATACTAAATCAATTTGTGGATCATTTGTTTCAAAATGGCATCCATAGATTCAAAGCCTCCTCGCTCAATCAATTGGAGTAAACAAATAGTGAAACTGACATGTGAGCGATCATCCGACATGCATGCACTGCACGGCAGTACACGATTAATCAACTTGACATGAATGTCGTGTCCCAAAATCTATCAAATAATTTTATCCAACCTAGATTAGGAAAATCAATATATTTCAAAACTAAAGGTGAATTTTTTTCATAGCCTTCACTATCAAATGACATGCAATTCGTCCAATTTAAAAACGCAAATGTTCCTTCATCCATACTTTCGCATTTTGTGGCCCTTTTCATCTGGAGGCTGTTAGTATCCGTTTTATCCTTACCAGGCATTCTCTATCTTAGTAGCTACTATACTCAAATCCTACACATAATGCTCCTTTTTAAGATAATGCAAGGATAAAGATAAAACCAGGTCCTTTCAGTCGATAAGATTAGCTTTGGTATCTTCTAGAGCAAGTCCGTACTTAGACCACTTTTTGTCAACCAACAATTTCGTTTCCTCATCAACTTGAACTTCTTCCTGAATTTCTCTAAAAAAGCCTTCTTCTCTCCATTTGGTAGTAGCGTCAACTCCCATTTTCGATCCAAAATTTACTAAAGGAGATGCAGGATCCAAAGTATCCGTAGGTACATTCTCTATTATCAGTGTATCCCTTTTTGGATCTGCTTTGGTAGTTACAGCCCAAATAACCTTATCCATATCATGAACATTAATATCATGATCAACTACTACAAAAATCTTAGTTAAGGACAGTTGCCCCAACCCCCACAGTCCCATCATAACCTTTTTTGCTTGCCCAGGGTATCTCTTTTTAATGGAGATTATTCCCAAACCTTGAAACCATCCGGCTGCGGGCATCGAGAAATCTACAACTTCAGGTTGAAACATTTGTATAAGAGGTAAAAAAGATCTTTCTATTACCTTTCCAAAGTAAGCGTCCTCTAGGATGGGTTTTCCAACGACAGTGGTTAAATAAATCGGCTTTTTTCTGTGCATAACTCCGGTCAATGTAAAAACAGGGAATTTGTCAGGCGGAGTATAATAACCAGTATGATCACCAAATGGTCCTTCTGTCTCAAGGTGCTCCGGGTCAATTATGCCCTCAAATACGATTTCTGAATTGGCTGGAACTTCCAAATCTACAGTTTCACATTTCACCATTTTGATTCCTTTGCTTCGAGAAATGCCAGCAAAAAGAAATTTATCCATCCCTTCTGGAACTGGGGCAATGCTGCTGAAAATAGTACCAGGATCAGCCCCAATTACTATAGCTGCTTCAACTGGTTTTTTAGATTCTTTTGAGATATCCGAATGTTGAGCACCCCGCTTATGAACTTGCCAGTGCATTATTGCTTGATTTTCACTTAAAATTTGAATACGATATACTCCCAAATTTCGAATGCCGGTTTCTGGATGTTTCGTAACAGTCATTCCAAATGTGATAAATCTTCCTGCATCCTGTTTGAATGATTTGAGAATGGGAAATTTTTTGAAGGATGGAGAATGTGTTTCAATGACTTCTTGAACTTGGCCCTTATCCACCATCTTAGGACCGTACTCAGAGAGTTCCGATAACTTTGGGAGCATTTTTAATTTATTTAAAACCCCTGATGGCATTTTCATTCGAGTCATTTCAACTATTCTATTTCCTATTTCAGAAAAATCATTCAGGTCTAAAGCTATTTGTAATCTCTTAATCGATCCGAATGCGTTGCCGAGGATTGGTATCTCAAAATCCTTAATATTTTCAAAGAGAATAGCCGGACCTTTCTTTGTATACATCATACGTCTCATGATCTCAGCGACTTCTAATTCAGAACTTACTTCCGTCTGGATCTTTTTTAGTTCTCCCACAGATTCTAAGGCGTTCAGGTATTCAGATAGACTGTCAAAAGTCATTAAAAATAGTAGTATCTGGTCTTATTTAATCATCAATTACTTTTCATAGATTTCAAAAAAAATAAAATAAAAAATTAAAAATTCAATTTCAGAAAAAATATTATTAGTTAATATCTTTTTCTAGTTTCCAGTCATAGTACCATTGCCCATGCCGGTAGAATTATCCATCGTCATGGTCATATTACCCATTTGATCCATTGGCATTGAGGAGTTGTCCATGGTCATTGACATATTGTCTTGTGCAAGAGCTGGTGTTACCATTGCTCCAAACAAAGATGCTGCAGCTACTATACTTAGTACTACGAATACATTGAACTTATTCATGCATCATTAAGTAGATTTTTCGGGTATATAATACCTTCGCTTAGTATAAGTAAATTTTCCTCTAAAAATACTAGATTAATAAAATTCTTTCGTAAAAATATGTCCATCTACGCTGTTATTTTTATTTTTTGTGTAATTTCGTCAGGTTGGTTTTGTTCTCATTTATAAATGGAATTATTTTGTTCGTAATAATATAATGAACATTTGTAATCTCAGGATCGAAAGACAATAGTAAGACATATGATAGAGTACTATTTTCATCAGTAATAGGAATTGTTGCTCTAATAAGGCGTTCGTATTTCGAACTAGCATATTGTATTTTACCTAACATGTATTCCCATCTTAGTCGTGTATACTGTCTGGTAGCAGCAGTAATTGCATATTGAGCCCTCTCCTCAGGAGTTAAGAGAGGGACTAGGCCCATCCTTTCCGCTATGGATTCTAATTTTCCATCTTCATCCGCAATACCTGCAAAGCGTATACTGGGATCCAAATCAACTACATGTTTACAAAACAAGTAAAATTCATCTTCATTCCTTGAAATCATATTCTCTATAGTTATATTTTAAGGCCGATATATATCATCTAGTACGGAAATGCTATTTTATGATTATCATAGATTCGCAAGCCTTCTTAGGCAACACCTGTGCACATGCCTCTAAAAATTCTTTAAGGTCATCCTCTGTAAGAGGATGAGACAAATCATGTGTGGTTTTTTTGGAATCTTCTAATATTCGTTGATTTTCACTAATTGGTTCAAGAACCAAGGATTTTGTTAAATAGTGTTCGTCCCTTAACAAGGTAATAACAATGGAATCGCCAATATTCTTTGACTTTAAGTAATTCTTTATGTCCATTTGGTTCTTCACATCAATATCATCCATCTTTACTATTATATCTCCTCCTGACTCTAATACGGTCCCATTAACTTCGGTAACTAAATAGCTCCCCCTCAAATTCGCTTTAGAAGCGGAACTATTACCAATTATACTAGTAATTAAGAAGCCATTGTCACGTGAGATATTCATCAGCTTGGCAATCTCAGGGGTTATATCCAAACCTATCACACCCAATGACGGATGATTCAAATTCGTTTCCAAGGCGGGTCTAGCAGTTAATGGGATCGTTACAACCTGTTTAACAAGATCCGGACCTCTTAATACTGTTAGAGTAACGTTATCACCTATTTTCTTGTAATTCTCCAAATATGATAAAATGTCGTCCACTTTTCTAACAGTCTTGTTATCTATCTCGGTAACTATGTCACCACCAAGTTCGACAGGCAATCCGTTAACTAGGGTGCTCTTATTTCCACCTAAAATCCCAGCTAGTTTAGCAGGACTATTATCTGTAACGTTGATTACTAAAAAGCCCACAGCTTCAGGCACTTTCAATAATTTTGCTATCTCTGGAGTTATGTCAAACCCATTTATCCCGATGTATGGGTGATCATATTCACCGTTTTTAATTAAGTGGGGTACAATCTTTGTTAGAAAGTTAGAAGGAATGGCAAATCCGATCCCTGAATAAACGCCAGTATTGGAGAAAATAGCAGTATTAATTCCTATTACACTAGCATTCATATCAATTAATGGACCTCCTGAGTTACCGGGATTTATGGCGGCATCTGTTTGAATGATGTCAGGTATTGAAAATGACGGGGTAGGTCTCATTATCTGAGTCTTATCAAAAGGATTTTGTGGGGATCCACCATTATCTCCTACTGGCATTAGCCTTCCTAGACCACTGATAATGCCCTCAGAGAGGGATCCTGATAATCCAAAAGGGTTCCCAACAGCCACTACTTTTTGTCCGATTCGAATCGTAGAAGAATTACCTAATTCTAATGGTACCAGTTTTGAACTTACATTATTATCTACTTTGGAAAGTTTTACAACAGCGAGGTCAGAATAAGGATCAGTCCCTATAACATCACCTTCATATGATACTCCATCAAGAAATGTAATGTAGACTTTATTATTCTTTGAACCATCTACAACATGAAAGTTGGTAACAATATGTCCTAATTTATCATATACAAATCCAGATCCCAGTCTTGAGGGGTTGGGCTCAGTTGCTTGGGTGCTGCCAGGTTCAGTTATTTGAACCACCGATTTTTCGACTTTATCAAATAAGTCAGGTAGCGAATTGCCATAATCACTGGCAGTATAATTGTCACTATTCTTTGGGTTCACATGATTGACCTCGAATGTCAAGTTAGCCCCAGAGCCGCTCACCAATTGGATAGAATGAAAACTACTAATAGAAAACAGACAAGTGACAACGATAAATGATGCTAGAAGTATCACAATCACTTTGATTTTTTCATTCATATTAACTTGGAGACTTTGAGACGACTTGGACACCATGTAAATTGTCAATAAATCTAAGACTTCTTGAGTCAATTTAAATTTTACAATTTTAAGAACCGTGGTAGATTTATTGGTTAAGAAATTTGTAATAATGTTCAATAGCCATAGATTGACGTTCTGACTGAACCGATCCTGGTCTCATAAGTCGCAATTTCTTAACCGCTTCTTGTGGAGTAATCCCATCTTTTTTTATTAGATAAGCCGCCAAAATGGTGCCTGTCCTTCCCTTTCCTGCAGCACAGTGAACTAAAACTGGCCTATTTCCTTCAATCTTTTTTTCAATATAACCTACCACCTTATGAATTTCATCGATTGTTGGAGCATCATAATCATCAGTTTTCAAAAAATGGTTTTCTAGTTCATAGTTCTGAGAATTCACTTTTTGAATCCAAATTTCTGGTAATGGAATCTCTCTTACAGTAACTAAAGTTTTTATACCATTAGACGCAAGCCATGTCAGCTGATCGTAAGATGACGGCAACCCGCTGCCCGCCAATTTTTGAGGTATGACCCAACTAAAATTAGTCGGACGTTCAACGAATCTACCGTGAACTCGTCGGTAAATCTCCCCTATTCTGGTCATACTAGAATCTATGTTATGAACGAAATATTAATTAAATAGTTTTTTGAATTATCTCAGGCTATTGCTTGATCTAATTTATCCAAAAATTGGCCAAAATTTTCCATAGGTATTACGGCTCCGCACGCCTTGTCATGTCCACCTCCACTACCCTTCAATTCCGCAGATAAATTATTTACTAACTTTCCCAGATGAGTATCGCAATCCTTAGATCCACGGATCGAAAGAATATAAGAATTAATATTTGATTTTAATTTAAATGCTATTCCAACTTTCTTACCACTAATACCCAAAACGAAATTTACTATCAT
>DATEOO010000175.1:0-3322 GCA_035274085.1 Candidatus Nitrosocosmicus sp. | reverse complement strand
TGCCGCCTTTACCACTACCACCTTGTTGAGCTAATGCATTGCTTCCGCTGTTTGCTTGATTTTGTGAATTCAAATTATTACAAGAAACAAAAGTACCGGCTCCTGATACACACAAGGCATTTTGGCTAGAGGATTGAGCCTGACCGATTGCTTGATTAGCAATGTTGCCGCCTTTACCACTACCACCTTGTTGAGCTAATGCATTGCTTCCGCTGTTTGCTTGATTTTGTGAATTCAAATTATTACAAGAAACAAGGGTTCCAGTTCCTGATACACAAACACCAAGTTGCGTTGAACCTTGTGATTGACCTATACCTTGATTAGCTGAATTGGTTGTAGCAAACGCATTCATTGACATAGAAGTTGGCCCTATCAAAAGTAATAATGATAGTCCTACTACTGCTGCAAATGGAGCTAGGATATTTTTCCCGCTGTTCATTTTATATTGAATAATAGATTTATTCACTCCCTTATTAATATGAAATAAGTATATTTGGTTTGCTAACAAGTTGCAATATTCTAATACTCTAGGATTTCTAGAATTGTGAATATTATATGAACTCCTATTAATCAGCTTATGTAGCAGGCCTAGATGATAATGTACTGAAAAAGAATGAATGCAAAATTAAAAATTTTCAGATCTAGATATTCAAACAATATAACAGAGAATATCCGAATCTACATGATATTAATTGATAATTTTTCATACAATTAGAATACGAATTGACGAAAATCATGCGTTTACTTTATTCTTTACAATATAATAATTGGTCAAATATCAAATGGATAGCATGGGTGAAATATGAATATTTCCGATATCATGCTATCGTATTTGAATAAATTTAAATATTATCTTGGCCATTACATATACACATATGAATCCAGGTAGTCGCAAGCAGGACAAGAATATTAGTAAAAGACCATCATTCAATATAATAAGCAGTGAAGATGTTTACAGTATGCTATTAACCATTCCTAAAGGCAAAGTTTCTACCTATGGAGATCTCGCCAAAGCACTTGGAAACCCAGCTGCTTCAAGACATGTTGGAAAAATATTGAGCAAGAATCCAAATCCGATCAAAGTACCTTGTCACAGGGTTGTCATGTCCAATGGTAAAATAGGTGGATACGCTTTTGGGACAGAGAAAAAGAAAGAATTATTGCAAAATGAAGGAGTTATTTTTGCTGATGATCATAGAGTAAACGAATTTAACAAAGTTCGTTATTATCCTAAAAGAGGATAATACAATTAATAAAACATAACTTTGACAATATATTACTGAACCCAACCTAGTTGTTATTTGAAAGTCGTCATAAATTATCATAAATATCAGGTTACTAAATAATGTAATATAGCAAAAATATGGATAAAAAAAATTATGATGCTTCTAATTCATTGATCCTTTCTGACACGCCTTTGACCTCTTTCTCTAAATCATTCTTGTATTCCTTCAATAAATCTACTTTTTCCTCACGAGTTAGAAAGCTTCTTGATTTCTGTACTCCAACAGCGTTTACACCATTATAATTACAACCGCAACCCATTATTCCACCTCCTCATCCTTACCATCGGACATACGATACATAGTATTCAAGATGTATTTATATATATCGGATACCCAATATCTTTAATATCTATGCATATAGGAAGGGGGAACATAGAAGGAGATGGAAAGATGGAGAAGGGAAGAGGGGACGGAGATTGCTGCGACATGAGAGGAATGCTAGGTTTTCTGATTCTTTTCTTACTTTCGAAAAAACCGATGCACGGTCAAGAACTAGCTGGAGAAATTGCAATTAGGAAGGGTGAGAAAAAACTAAGTCCCGGAACAATATATCCAGCACTAAAAGGTCTAAAAGAATTAGATTTCATTGTAGAAGAAAGGGACGGAAAAACAATAGTTTATAGTTTGACCGATAGAGGTGAGAAGGCTTTGAAGTTAGCTAAAAGAAAATTTATAAGGACTTTTTTTGGTATTTTCCCAGAATAATGTCAAGCCAGCATGATATGTAATCATCCCATAAAATCCTCATAGAATGTTGATCCCATTATGATAAATGCATGTTTTACAAATAAAATTGTATAAAAAATTGTCAAAATGATGTTTAATCCTGGACAAATATAGTCATTAATCATTAGAAGGTATAAACAACTGAACGCTATTATTGGTGGTATCTGCCACATATACGTGCCCATTGGAATCAATGGTTATACTCTCTGGTTTTAAAAATTCCCCAGGACCATTGCCCATTTGTCCAAATCCTGTAATATAGGTACCGTTTTTTGTAAATATATGAATTCGTTGGTTGTCTGAGTCAGTCACGTATAAATTTTCGGCATTGTCAAATGCTATAACTGCTGGATGATTAAATTCGCCGGGTCCCTTTCCTTCTGTCCCCCAATCTCTAAGATATGTACCGTTGTCGGAGAAAACTTGAATTCGATTGTTCCCATAATCAGGTACAAAAACATTATTTCTACTATCAACCGTAACATCCCAAGGCATTTTAAACTCACCATTGCCTAGACCTTTGCTACCCCATGAAAGTATTAACGTACCATTAGGAGAGAACTTTTGAATGGTATCAAGATCTCTGTCAGATACAAAGACATTATTCTTTGAATCTACTGCAATGCCATGTGGATGTACAAAATTAGCACCACTATTATTATTTCCCCCCAGGACATTATATACGTACCGTTAGGAGAGAACTTTACAACCCGTTTGTTATTTTGATCTGTAATGTAAATATTCCCTTGATTATCAATTTCACTACTATGAGGATGATTTAGCGAAATTCCATTAAAAGTTTGATTTCCCATTTTAGAATAAAATTTCCATTTACATCATATTTTTTTATTTCATTTGACTGAATATCGTTTACATATAAGTTATCATTACTATCTACTACTATTCCTTCAGGCTGAAAAATTTGAGTGGAGTTGGGGTTTTCAGTTTGTGAAGATAACTCTTTTAAAATCAAATTTTATATCAGAAGAAATAGGACCAAAGGAAGACGGGTGATGACTTTAAGCAGCAAATACAAAAATTGTCGAACAAAATGACGAAATTAAGACAATAGATAGAGTGAAACAAAGAAGTAATTTGTATTTAGCTTGTTTACAGTTCCGCATATAGATATAATGATTGATGTTATATAATATTTATTTAAGGTAAGTATATGCATCAATACAAAAAGAATTAACAACATGTCTCAATTTTGGTAGTTAAAAACCAAATAATTCATATGCTTTTAGAAGAATTAAATTTGGACTTTATACAGAGTCATTAAATATATTAGCTTGCAAAAATTTAACAAA
>DATEOO010000174.1:0-3288 GCA_035274085.1 Candidatus Nitrosocosmicus sp. | reverse complement strand
AATGACAATCAAACTACCACCTTAAATTCTATAATAGATAAACTCAGAACTCTGCAAGACAATCCCGGCAAATATCACGATAAAGAAATAAATAATGTGATAAATGTGATAGAAGATCTAATTAATAGAATGATTGAGATGTGATATATCACAAAGTACATAATTATCTATAACAAATTATCACATTCAATAAAGTTATATCACACCATATAGTAAAAATATACGTGAGCATTGATATTGCATCACTGATATTATATTATGTTATATTTCCATTTGTTTCAGCTTTAGCTTTGTCAATTCTGGCTCTTAAAATTTTCAACCTGTCAATGAACAAAAAGTTTAAGAATTACATTAATGAAACAAAAATTTCTCATCTTGAAGGCCAAATAAAGGATCAAATCTATAAAATTAATCTCATTTCTGAACAATTTGAAATCTTATATGACAGAACTAGTAAGACTAATGAAAAATTACTTGATATACAAAGATTAATAAAATTATTAGATGAAAATATAATCTCTAATAATAACAAGATCAAGTCACAGAATCCCGTAATATCGCCTTTCCAAAACTACGTAAGCAATCCAATAATTGAGACATCACTACCTAGTCACGACATTATATCACAGGATTCTACCAAGTCGATGAATCAGGAAGAAGACCGTCAGAATAGTACAATAGAATACATTCTAAAAAAATTAGAGGATAGATCTCTGACAACTAGGGAGATTGAAAGGGTGATTGGCAGGACTAGAGAACACACATCAAGATTAATGAAAAAATTGTTTGAAGAAAAACTAGTTGATAGGGATATGAGAACAAAGCCCTTTAGGTATGCTATTACAGTCGAAGGTCGTAAACTGTTGTCAAAGCATTCTGTTTCAAAAAGTCATTCTCACCCTGATCTTCCGAATAATGTGAATTGATTAAACGATTTGATTTAGAAGTAGTAGATGGCTCACCGGCTGAGATAATATCTTTTTGAATTCTAATTAACTTATAAATCCATTCTTTCCCTCTTTTACTCCTTACCAATTTTTGTTTTTCAAAATATCTCGATAAATAAGTGGATATAAGACTAAGTTGTAACTGCTCACCATACGATTCTTCATAGGATTCAGCAACATTTGAAGACGTAAAAGAACTAAAAGCAAAGTTGTTTTCGATTAATGTCCAGATCTTTGAGCCTATGGAGTTAGTAGATGAATTGAATCCTAAGTCATACTTTTGTGAACTATTACTTTGTTCCATAGGAATTTGAATATTGTTATCTATATCATTCTTTGAGACGTTCAAGGATTCCACTAATTGCAGAACCTTTTGAATTTTGTCTTTTGATAGATTGCCTTCTAGAGATAAATTATATTTTCCACCCTCAGCATCCTCTAATTCAATTTTTATTCTCTTTTTTCCAGTGGACAATTTATCGTCTCTGTGAATTTGATAACATATGTTAACTTAACAATATGGAATAAAAATTGATAACTAAAAGATTAGTTTTTGTTAACTAAAATAAGCACATAATTTTTGATGCCTACAATTCTAAAGTTAATTTGATTATATATCTTAAAGGTATTTGTAGTTCCAGTGGAAATAAAGGGGTTAAATCACGTTTATTATCGTTGTGAATGAATTTAAAATTCCTCCAGTGGAAATAAAGGGGTTAAATCACGTTTATTATCATATGAATTTTAACTGTTAATGTTAATGTTAATTTGATTTGGTAGACACAGGCCCCTCCATTTCTTTTGCAATTAATATTGATTTTGATATTAGAATAGTATTAATCTATTTAATTATTATGTGTAAAATAATTGATTAACCTGTTTAAAATTAAATGTTAATAACAGTTAACATATTAACATGACATTATCTTTTTATCATTCGAATAGAAAAATAGGGGTGTGTCTGTGTTGATTTATCAATACTATTAATGGAAAGAAATGATAATGGATCCAGATTATTTAGATAATATATTTGATAAGGCTGTTATTGGAGCCAATTTAATTAAAAATAGAAAAACATTAACAATCGATTACGTTCCTGAAAAATTACCATTTAGAGACGATGAGTCTAAAACAATCGCTCAAGTGCTATCAGTAGTTTTAAAGAATGGTAGACCCTCTAATCTGTTAGTTTTTGGAAAACCTGGAACAGGGAAAACTGCCGTTGTAAAAAATGTAATTACTAGATTAAAAAAAAAATCAATAGAACATGGAATAGAGATTACCGTTACTATTATAAATGCAAAGACTTCCAATACTTCTTACAAGGTATTATATGATATTGCGGAGGATATAGGGATTAATCGCTTCGACAAGAAATTAAAAGTCCATTTTACTGGTTTGTCTATGGGCGAAGCCACTGATAGGATTCTTGAATATTTGAAAAAAAATAACCTTCATGTAGTATTAATTATTGATGAGATTGATTCCTTGGTTGATAAGAACGGGGATGATGTTTTATATAACTTTACTAGAGCAAATGAACGTATGTTGGGAGATGGATTTGTATCTTTGATAGGAATATCCAATAGTCTTACATTTAAAGACAAACTAGATCCAAGAGTTAGAAGCAGTCTAAGTGAGGAGGAGATAATATTTAATCCATACACAATAATTCAACTAAGAGAAATCCTAAACGACCGATCAAAACTAGCATTTAATGAGGGATCTATTGGTCAGGCCGCTATTAATTTATGTGCAGCAGTGGCCGGAAAGGAAAATGGAGATGCTAGAAAGGCAATTGATCTATTGAGAGTAGCGGCTGAAATAGCGGAAAGAGAAAGGGCAGATATCGTTACCGAAAAACATATACGAGAAGCACAAGAAAAGATTGAAAAAGATACTAATTATGAGGTTATCAAAAATTCCACAACACATACAAAATTGATTGTTCTATCTGTTATGAAATCTCAAACTGGTATGACCGGTGATGTTTATGACATATATGCTTCATTATGTAAACAGATTGAACATGATTCTTTGACTCAAAGAAGAGTTACTCAAATAATTAGTGAGTTGGATCAGCTTGGATTAATTACTTCAAGTGTCGTTAGCCATGGTAGATATGGCCGTTCTCAAATAATCAAAATGGCTATTCCTTCTGATACTATATCCAAAGCACTAAAGAATGATAATTTTTTATCCATGTTGTTGTGATCGAATGTTCTGATCGAAAGACATGATCGAATGGACAGCTTTTAATAAATACTTGATCAACAATGTTCTATTTGATAATAATGAAATATAGAAGTAGAACAGAAATAACTGTCTTAATACTAGAAGC
>DATEOO010000173.1:0-2294 GCA_035274085.1 Candidatus Nitrosocosmicus sp. | reverse complement strand
AGTTCCTACCAGAGAATTGGCTATACAAATTACAAGCACTATAAATCAACTTGTAAAATATAGTAACCTGAGGTCCGTTGCAATCTATGGCGGGCAGAATTTCCAAATGCAGAGGAAAATACTCAATAAAGGTGTAAATATAGTAGTTGCAACCCCAGGAAGACTCTTGGATCACATTAATCAAGGAACTATTACGTTAAGCAAGATTAATTTCCTTGTCCTTGATGAGGCAGATAGAATGTTAGATATGGGTTTCATTGATGATATCAAAGAAATCCTATCTTATATCGATAGTAAAAAGCAAATTTGCCTTTTCTCTGCAACTATGCCTGATTCTATTATGCAACTTGCAAAAGAACAAATGCATAATCCTAAACAAGTTAGCATTGAAAAGACAATTTCACAGGCAAACATAAATCAATCATACCTGATGCTTTACGAAAAGGACAAATTTCAACAATTAGTTAGCACTTTGAAGCCTATTTCAAACAATGACGAAAGTCATATTATTGTATTTACGGCTACAAAACAAAGGGCTAGAGATCTGACGTATAAATTAAGAAACGACGATTTTTTTGTAGAAAGTATTCATGGAGATTTAAATCAGAGACAAAGGGAAAGTACCCTTTCAAGATTTAGAAATAAGAAATTCAACATTCTTATCGCTACAGACGTTGCATCAAGAGGATTGGACATTACTACTGTCAGTCATATAATCAACTATGATATACCTGATGATGTAGAGACCTATTTCCATAGGATAGGGAGAACAGCAAGAGCAGGAGCAAATGGTACCGCACTTTCCTTTGTTTCACAACACGACATGTTTACCCTCAGAAAAATACAAAATATTGCAGCAAACTCGCTAAAGAATTTAAACACAGAATATGGAATAGAAGTAGATTTCAAATTCAATAGTGCTCCAAGACCCAATCGTTTTAGATCGAATTATGGTAGAAGAGGATATGGTCAAAACAGGTTTTCAGGAGAACAAAGGTCTAGGAATAACTATGACAATAGTAACAGCAGGTATTCATCTAGAAGACTGAGTGGTATTACAAAGCCACTTGGTCGAAAGAATAATTATAACAGAGACTCAGACTAAGCGGACAAAACAAAAGATAGTAAATAAAAGATGCATTAGACTTGCCTTGCCCTACCCTACCACCAAGGGCAATCATCAATAATGCAATATTTTTTTTCAAAAATTTCTGTTGGTTAATAATCGTTTGTAAATTTATTCATTTTATATTCTGCATAAAGTGTCAACACTTTTTCCGTTCTTAAGAATGGATGGATACAACAGACCAAGGTAAGGTAACAAGTAATAAGTAACAAGTAATATGTAAAAAATTTATGAAACTAATTAAAACTATTTTTGATTAAATATTTTTATTTTAGATTTAAAAAAAGGAAAAGATTTTATTCTAATCTTATTCGTGATGGTCTTCGCTGCTTGCTAATGGAGCTATCTCATTAACTCCTATGACTACAGTCGATGTTGGTGGGAAGATGATGTCATCTGGAGAATTATTTTGAATTGCTATATCTGTAATAGGAGCTGTTTCATTTGATGCAACATCTACATGATAAAGACAGAGATCTCCAGGAATAGACAATGCACCTACAAATTCTAATTCAGCTGGTTGTAAATTAGGAGCTTGACCAATTAGGACATTTATTTCAGTAGAATTAGTATCGGTACAAGGTAGTTTTGCTGCAATGTGACCATTCATTATTTGATATGGTGTAGAGTCATAAAGATGAATATAGTTGCCTTGTGCTGGTAAGCTTTCACCTTCTAATAATACAGTTTGAGAATCTCTAGTGATTGTGCCGTCATGAGCGGTCCCATTTGCCATTTCGCTGAAATATGCTTCTACCTCAGGTCTTGGGGTTGCACTACCATTTGCAAGTTCATTGAAGTACTCGTCTACCTCAGGTCTTGGGGTTGCACTACCATTTGCCATTTGGTTGAAGTACTCGTCTACCTCAGGTCTTGGGGTTGCACTACTACCATCATCAGTAACCGATCCATTGGTTGTTGTTGGTAATAATTCTGCTTCAACTGGCACACTATCGGTTTGATTAGCTAAATTTTGCTCTCCTGCACTTGTGACATTCAAAGCCTCCGACAAGGCTGCATTTTGTTGTGCGAATACTTGTCCATTAACAGAAAATATTGCTGATGCGAGTACAAAAACTACAAAAAGTGTTACTTTTGTACTATTTGATTTATTAGTCATTGTTTTATAATAAAAATACTTGTATTTATGTCATTTTTATTACAATCA
>DATEOO010000172.1:0-4721 GCA_035274085.1 Candidatus Nitrosocosmicus sp. | reverse complement strand
TTCTGAAAGATATTTGGGATTATTTGGATCAATTGATTATAATAAAGCCCACATCAGAATTATTATGCTAAATAATATTCCTAATGCAATTGTGATATTCAAATGCCGATTGGAATCTTTGACTAATACCTTGATATCGTTGAGTCTTATTGATTTGGAATTGATGGTTGTCTCTATATCAGGTACGCTAAAGCAACTCAAGAAAAAAATATTGACATTCATAAGTTATGTTTCTGAGAATCAAAAAGGTCTGACATTTAACTTCAGAGATAGCTAAGTATAAAGATGTCAGCAATCAACTATATACAATTCGAAAGATAATGTTCAAATTAACTTCAACGGAATCAACATCGGAAGAAAAAAAAGGACTTTTCAATCATGCTGCCAAAGATGCAAGTGACAAGGAAAAACCTAAGGCAGTAGCGTTATTATCTGGAGGTCTAGACAGCCACTTAGCAGTTAGGATGATGAAAGAACAAGGTATTGAGGTAGAGGCAGTAGCGATTAAGACCCCTTTCTGTGATTTTGATTGTGGGAAGGGATGTGGACATAAAGTTCTAGAAGTTGCCTCAGAACTTGACGTAAAGTTAAAAACAGTTTACTTAGGAAAGGAATATCTCACTATGCTAAAGAATCCCAAACATGGATATGGTTCAGGGATGAATCCTTGCATAGACTGTAGAATGATGATGTACGATGAAGCTAAAAAACATATGGACGACATTGGAGCCGATTTTATCATTACTGGTGAAGTCTTACATCAGAGACCGATGAGTCAAAATTCAAATGCTCTGTCTATCATTGAAAAAGGCTCCGAAGTGGAAGGAAAGGTACTTAGACCATTATCCGCACGGCTACTGCCTTTAACAAATCCCGAAAATAACGGATTAATTAACCGTAAAATGCTTGGAGCGATACGAGGACGCTCCAGAAAGGGTCAACTAGCATTAGCCGATAAGTATGGAATCGCAGACCCGCCCAATTCTGCCGGTGGATGTCTTTTAACAGATCCCCAATTTTCTAAAAGAGTTAGGGATTTATTCAAATTTTCAGTTCTAGAGCCGAGTATCAATGATGTAGAACTTTTGAAAATAGGCAGGCACTTTAGATTGAACTCCTTATCAAAACTAATTGTAGGACGCAACCATGCCGAGAATCAGATTATTAAATCCTTGAGCAATGATACTGATTACTTGATACAGCCTGTGACAATCCCCGGTCCAACTTCAATAATGAGGCTAAATGTTCGTCCAGATTTACGAAAACATAAGAACCTATTGCAATTATCTATACAAATTACATTGCGTTACTCTGACACAGAGACGGAAGGTGAATATGAGGTTTCAGTAATTAACAGGAGACAAAAACTAGCAAAGACAGTTTTATCTCTGCCATGTACAGGGAATGTAGTAGAAGATTTCAGAATTTGAATGTGCTGCTATATATTGCCTTTAAAATCTTTCAATATTTATATTAAACAAGTTGGCTCTATACTAATTATATAACTGATAATATGCAAACAAAGAAAATTGGGGAAAGGCCTATTTATTTAAAGACTTTTACGCTTCGCAATCCAAAGGATATTATTGAAATTAAAAAAGATATCGAAAAAAACATGATAATTATTATCAGGATAACACCGTTGGCACAGAGAGATGTTGGTGAACTGAAAGTGGTCGTGGAAGATTTGTATAAATCCGTTACCATATTCGGAGGGGATATTGCAAGGCTGGGTGAAGAACGTATTATAATAACGCCTCCTGACGTAAAAATATGGCAAAGCAATCAAGATACGCCATAATAACCGTACCTAGGAGATTTGGTACATTACAAAAATTTTATCGCTTCTTGATTTTGCAAGTACTGAGTTGATATATTATGAACTTTGCTAGAATAGCCAGAAAAGTTTTGGATTTTGGATTTCTCGCCATGATTTATCAGTATTTTTCTAAGCTTCGGTCTAAGTCTAGAAACATATGCATTTAGTTGATTAAAGTCGGAATGCGAATTAAAAGAGTACATTGTTTCAATAGCACATCTTATCTCAAGGTTTTCTTCGTTCAAAGAAAACTTTCTTTGCCCGTCTATAATCTCTTTCCCTAAATTCACGCCGGTTGGTTTAGTTGTAAAAATTATTAGATTTCCTGGATCAGACGATACCTTTTTGAGGTAATCATTTGAATATAAGCAATTTAACATTGAAGAAGGATAAATGATGATGCCAGGATCCAATTCTTGCGTATTTATATCTGATATTGATATAATATTTCTTGAACGGAAGGGGTTATATTCATTAGAGATAATGGATTGTTGTAAATCACGGTTTAAGAATTCCATGTTGAATTCGTGGATTGAATTAATTTCAGTTACCAACTTATCAGTATATAATTTGCATTTCATTATTTTTTTTTGTTTTATAAGAGTATCCAATGTAATTAGTAATTCTTGAGATGTTCCAATCAGCTGCGAGGGCATCAAAACCAATTTTTGATTTCTGATCACCTTATTGATCTCTTCTATTAATCTTTCTTGTGCATCTTCTCGAGACAAATACGAGTCTTCTCTTCCACCATTTGTTCCTTCAATTAGTAGTGTCTCTACTCTGGGGAAATTCCATACTGCATTTTCCAGGTATGAACTTTTCCCAAATTTTATATCACCCGTATACACAAAATTGTGATCTCCATTTCCTATATGGAGATGAAACGATGAAGAACCAATAACATGGCCTGCATTGTAAAATGTAACCTTAATATCAGGTGCAACATCGGTAACGATATTATAATGAAGATGAATCAGATGAGAATAAATCCTTTCAAATTCCTTATCCGTATAATGTGCATTAGATCCGTATTGTTTGACATATTCTCGGTACAGAACATACATTAGGTATGAAGTGGGCTCTGTACAATACACTGGACCATCGTAGCCGTACTTGAATAACATAGGCAAAAAGCCAGTATGGTCAAAATGGGCATGTGTTAACAATACACCATCAATTTCAGACAGCTTAATTCCGGTTGAGTCAAATCTTGGGAACCTAGACAACGGGTCTTTAGTATATAAGTTCATACCACAGTCTAACAGAACGTTACTTTCATTGGTGCTCAATATCATTGACGATCTGCCAACTTCTGCAAATCCTCCCAGGGTGCTTAGATTGGCTTCAACATTTGAATCCAACTTTTCACGAAATATTTTCTCACCTATTCTCTTATAAAACTGAGTACGATAGTCTGAAGAATTTCTAATAATTTTGTTAATATTCTTGATTGCTACCATGCTTTTTGGGGTCTTTTTAAAGGATACTTTCCAACCAGATTCTAGTATGATCTTATTTACGAGCTTTTCATCCTTTATTATTTCAGATATTTTTCTCACAAATATGGTGGCTTCTCCCAATGCAGGATCATATAATATATCAGTGATCGCTGATTCCTGAGGAACATGCTTTTCAGCTATCCTTTGAAATTCTCTCTCATCAACTCTGATGGATTCGTCTATTCTTAATACTATTCGTTTTTTTATTTGGGCTACTATGTTCGAGAGGATTTTGTTATTCTCAATCAAAAATTGAGGTTTGTTGGTATGAAGTGCGATTCTAGGACCTTCATATTCAATTTTGGTCAGAGAACATTCTTTAGGAAGATTCTGCAAAATTGTTGCCATAACCGACTGACTTTCTTGGAAGTTCTGGCTCGAATCAAAGGACCTCGAGTACATTTGAATCACAGTTCTTAATTAAAATCAAATAGTAAAACAATTAACAAGGAACTTTTGAGTATAAAAACCTATTTTTTTATTTTTCTATAGATGTTTAACATATTTATAAGATGATTGTCAATATCTATTAGTCCATATCATGGCAGATTATTTCGACAATTTGGTTTTTTCATCTTCAATTATCATATTTGTTGTAGCTTTGATTTGTATATTCGCTTATGAGTTTGTATTTAGGAGTCAAGGCAGTATTGTTGAAAAAATAAATAAAAAGGGTTCTAAAAATAAGCAAAACCAGCAACCTGATAGAGTTGAAAAGTAGTTACGTTCAGTTAGAACAACATATATTATATAAATTTTCAAAAGAATCCTTTGCAAATTTAACTTCCATCCAACAGCAATCATATAGAGTTTTGGCACGAAGGCGGGATTCTCTGTTAGTAGCCCCTACAGGCTCAGGAAAAACTGAGTCTGCCATAATTCCTGTAATCACTATGTTGGCTGATGACAAATATGATGGATCAGCGAATATGGAGGGTATAAGATGTTTGTATGTTACCCCACAGCGCTCACTCAATAACGATGTTTTTAGAAGAATCATAAAGTATGCTACTTCTGAAAATTTGAAGGTTGAAATAAGACATGGCGATACATCATACACTAAGCGTAAAAAAATTTACCAAAATCCACCTGATATATTGATTACAACTCCAGAATCCTTGTCAGTTATGTTAGTTAATGAAAAAATGGGTCATTTATTGAAAACTGTAAAATGGGTTATTATTGATGAAATTCACGAGATCGTATCATCAAAACGAGGGTCAGATCTATCATTATGCCTGGAACGCCTTACTTTTTTTTCTACTAGCTTTTGTAGAATTGGTATTTCAGCTACTGTTGGAAATCACTCTGAAACAGCTCGTTTTTTGGTAGGAAAAGATAAAAAATGTGCAATATTAGTGGACAAAACACTGAGAAAATATGATATTGAACTTAAGCAT
>DATEOO010000171.1:0-3365 GCA_035274085.1 Candidatus Nitrosocosmicus sp. | reverse complement strand
TTTCCTTTACCCTTGTTAATTTGTGCTTAACCGAAAGTTTTATTATGTTACCAAATTAGGGGTTTAAAAATGACGAGGCGATGTAGGGATAGAGTTAAATAGCAAGAATAATTAGGAACTAATATATAGTAACACTAATCTAACAATATTTTAACAATAAATGAAAGTTACCTTTAATCATATCCAGAGGACATTGAGTGAATTTCTACTTGGGCGCGTAAATGATGAGATGTACTTTTACTTAATGATAACGACAATCGGTATCCTAAATAACTGTTTCATAGATGATTAATGGTATGAATAGAAACAATTAACAATTTATTATTTCTCTCACGTTATCCACTTGTTTGTTTTGTATATCCTCCAAAAAAGTACATAAAAGTTGATCACTTTCACTATTGTTGTCGGTTAGTATTTCAATTATCTTATTGGATGACTCAAAAGAATTACTTATGTCCGACGAATTTTGGGTAAAGTCTATTATTATGTCTCTTATAGTTTGAGGATCTTCTTCTGATAGAGGAGTAACAACTGGGATAACTGTTATTGTTACTTTGTCAGGTTCGTTTTTCGTTCTTTCGTCGTTAATAACTTAATCGAAAAGTGAGATCCATTGTGTTGTAGTTTTGAGTGCGGTAAATGGTTGATCTGCAACATAGCATCGCTTAATGTAACATTCGTACTAACGAATTGATTCCATAACTACTACTTTGTTTAGATATCTAATTTTTCCTGTACCGAAATAACTCTCTCTTCTAGTGTTTCTGATTTATCAAATCTTTCATCGATACGAATTGATGAAATAATTCTGGGTATGCCTTTATCCTTAAGAGATTGATGTGCACACTCTATTGCTTTTAAAATATCTTGAATTGAATCCGCTTCCATTTGGGTACTCATGCCAGTTACCATAACCTTAATTCCTTTAACTTTTTTAATAGCATCAATAGCAATTGCTATTTCGTTTCGTATGCTTGCAGGTAATTCATCATTTGAATAGCGTTTTCCCAAGGGAGTTATACTAATCTCAGCAACTACTTTATGATTTTCTACAGTCATTTTTAATAAAGAGGGTTCTCGATAATTAAGTTTTGATTTCAATAAGTATCTCTAATCTACAATAAAATTAAAGGAATCAGATATAACATATGCTAATTATGAAACCAAACAAGCATGCAAAAGAATTAGAAAACACATTAAAAATATCAAGAAATTCGATCTACGATCATAATAAAATTATATACTAAGTATCGATAATTTGCATATCCCTCCTCATAGGATTTACAGTCAAATATCTACAAACATCCGTTTTTTAATTTAATAATCGGAACTATGAATTTTCTATTATTGCCACTCATCATACTGGCAGATCGCCAAGAATATTCTTAATTTGTTTAAAAGTTTGTACTTGATAAATAAAACAAATCAATGAATTTATTTTCTTATCCTTTGTAAAGCCTATATCTTAGTCAAAACTTTATTAAGTGAAAATTGAATTGATATACCAATGAAACTGATTAACAAATACATTATTGTACCCATTGTAATTATGGTATTGGTTTCTATACCAGGATTAACCACGCTTCCTATTGTTAATGCAGACAGTAGTGAAGATCAATCACTTGAAAAGTGGAGCGATAAATGCGATAAAGCAATAGAAAAAGACAGTCAGGATGCAGCTAGGAAAGCAGACCGTCAGTATGATGAACATGCACCAGAAGGACCACTAGTACAATGTACAGTATGAAATATTAACTATTGATTGCAAATCCATCAGCGTTTTTATCAAGAGACGATCCACAATTTTTCTTAGATATTCTCGTGTTCGCTTTCAAACTCTTCAGAATATAGGACGTCTCCTCAATAAAACTGACAGCGTAGTTCATGTAAATTAAGAGGATTAAAAAATAATGTAATAAATTTAGTACGTTAATCTAAAATAAATAAACCTTTATTTCCATTTGATTGGTTATAGGATTCTACTTGGAAAAATCATTTCTCTGGGATGCAGATACGTATGACAAAGTGACAGACAACCTTGAGGAATGGGCAACAATAATAATAAAATCAAGAAAATGGTCTGGACGAGAAACAATTCTGGACGCAGGATGTGGTTCGGGAAGAGTTACCAAGGTTCTATGCAAAGTTACAGATGGGCTAGTATATGCAGTTGACAATGACCCTCAAATGATCATAAAAGCAAAAAATAATCTACATCAAACTAAAAATGTAAAGATATTTCAATCTGATCTGACAGCACTTGATTCTGCTACCTTTCCCATAAAATTTGACATTATATTCTCTAATGCGGTCTTGCATTGGATTGATGACCACTACAAAGTTTTTAAAAACTTCCATAAACTTCTAAAAGAGAAATATGGCGACCTGTTGATTCAATGTGGAGGAAATGGTAATCTGCAGAACATAATCTCTGTTTTTAACATAGTTAGAGATCTTGCCATTTTCAAACCATACTTTTCTGACTTCAAGAATCCTTGGAATTTTGCAAAACCAGAAAACATAAATTCTATTTTAACTGAATTGGGATATAAAGGCATCACAGTTTATTTGATGGATGCTCCTGTTACCTTCAAAGACAAAGAAAGCTATTTAACATATCTTAAGACAGTTGTATTGGGTCCATACTTAAAGCATCTGCCTTCTCAACAACTAAAGGACAGTTTTCTCACGGAAATTGCAAATCATATTGAGGAGAACAACCCTCAGCTAATGTGGAAACTTGATTATGTTAGATTAAACATTATGGCAACAACTTAAGACAGGCAGAGGATTGACTAATTTTAGGAATAGCCACAAAGAACAATGGAATTAACCTCTTACCAACTCCAAATATTTGTATATTAATTCAATGGCTCAAAAGTCTATAAAGCACAGATATTATTAAGTATAACAACCACTCTACCGTAAGGTATTCCTAACAGTAGCAACGAATCGTTTTTCTTGTCTACTTTAATCTTTTTTAAAGAACCTTCCTAAGCTCCTGCGAGTATCTTGGCTGCAAATACTCTATTCTTAAAATGTAACTGAACTTGTTTTTTAACGCATCAAACAAAATCTCATCACTATGAAAAATCCTATAATTTGACCTTCATAATATTATTGCTTTTTGATGAGATTTGATCATACAGATGGTCTCACCTTGAATAATATTTTTGAGGGTTCTAAACGATCATTCCTAGGAGTATTTTTTCTTTCAGATAACATTTGGATCAGTTGATTTAATTGAATCCTATTGTGTCATGGAGCGAACCTTGTATATCACATGATATAAATACATAATAGAATTTTTGTATGAAAAAAAATACCATAATATTTTTTAAGAATATTATGAGAAATTTCCTTGA
>DATEOO010000170.1:0-5276 GCA_035274085.1 Candidatus Nitrosocosmicus sp. | reverse complement strand
AATCCCACATCTTTAGAAAATCCCAAAATATCATGAATAGATTCATCTAATCCAGTCAAGTTAACTATTATAGAAGTAGAACCCAATTGTGGAAAGCCCATGGTATGGGATATAGCAGGCAATATATCTTGCCGAATATTTTCTAATAATATTTCCTTCTTTAGTAATAAAGTACTTACTGAGGGTCTCATTAATAATGCTAATTTAGTCCTAAAATAGGTTTCATCTTTATTTGACTGATAAGCTAGACGTGGTAGGTTTATAGAAAGTGAATGTAGGGCTACGATAGGCAACCCCATAGCTTGATGCATCTTATGAATACCTCTACTACTACGAACTGATTTTTGTGAGAGAGATATTCTACCACCTAACTTTATGATCTTTGTAAGAAGGGACAACAAGTCATTAGATAAAGAATTTGCAAAAGTTATAAAAAGTCCAAAATTAGGTAGAGATACTTGCTCTATATAAGACAAATATCCGCTAAGCATTTGAAACAAACGCTCGTTATTTTCATTTCCACTCAAAACTAGCGTTATAAACGGAGTTCCTGCATATTGCATTGAAATAGAAGATGAAACCAGTGAAAATGAGAAATATTCAGATATTTTATCAAGGGGATAATCGCCAAATATTTTATCGATGTTTTCTATGACTATCTCTTTGGAAACCTCTCTTTGAAGTAATGAAACCATGACAGGCAAGGCGAGATTTAGTTTGTAAGCATGAGTTGTCCGGGGTAAAAAAAGAAAATTGCTTTTAAGTTTCAGGTTCTTATTTACTTGATCAATATCAACAAAAATAGTATCAGCCCCTATCCCCCAATGACCTAATGCATCTAAATGAATCTCCCCACTATAATGCATATCCATAATATCTTTTTGGAAATTATTTGCAAAATAATCGCAAAAGACTTTTTCCGAAATATCTGTAATCAGATCATTTAACCCATTTCTTAATGAATTATTATGGAGAAATTTTTTATTTAGGTCAAAAATGGGAACTCCGATTCTAATTAACTTATTCATTTGTTCCTCTAGACCATGCTCTAACAATACATTGTTAACACAATCTCTTATTAGTCTAGATGTCAAGTAAGACGTTGACAGTTTATATATTTTATTTTCCACCTCTTCAGTGATTTTTGTAGCTTGTTCTAATGACATATTGGCCTCTCTAACTAGGGATTGAATTATTTTGTGTGGATTGAATTCTTCGATGGTCTGATGGCTGGTTCTAACATACATCTTTCCACTTTCAACTATAGACTTTTCTTCTATCTGTCTAGCCAAGTTTAATACCAATTTACCTAGATTAGTAATGGTATACCTCCTTTCTCCCTTATTTAGACCTACTAAGGATTGTCTCAATAATTTTCTTAAATGATATGCAAATTTCCCAGATTCTTTCTTTGATTTAAATCCTGCTAGTGATTTTAGTTCGGAGTAAGTTAGAGGTCCTTTATTATTAAGAATGCGCAAGATATCAATTCGATTAGGACTGGCCATTACTGAAAAAATCATTCTTACTCGTTTGGATGTGGATTCCAAAACTCCACGTTTAGTTTCGGATGGGGGCAGATATGTATACCTCAACTACAAAGAGCAGTCTTATTATTAATATATAAATAAAACTATCAATCAGGATAAGGATAAGATGCTCTAGTTTGATGAAAACTAGCTTTCTAATAATACCTGTCCGCTATTAAGAATATCATCCTTTAAATTAATACTGGGTCTCTTTGAAATAACAGAAACTGGAACTTCGGGTAGCTTTTCTTTTGCCTCATCTTCCAAACTATTTTGAACATTACTTAATATGTCCAAAGCATCTTTATCGATCACTGATGTTATTTTACCATCCTCAGTGTTAATATTAGAATTAATTAATACATCACCAGTGAGTGTATGAATGTCATTCAAAACATCGGTTGCAGACGGAACAGCCTTTGAAAGATCTTTCTGAATATCTTGGAGCATTTCTACTGTCGGGTTAATTGTATCCATAATAGTTGAGAATTCGGTTATTGTAGTGAATCGGATTGCAACTACTTCTAAGGCCGTTGTTGCATTGTGAGTGTTCTTTCTAAGCCTTCTCATAGCAGATAATTCATTTGCAATGATATTTGCACGTGCATTATTTCCTGATTTTATATTTTGGGTTATTTTGGAACTAAAATTAGCATCAATACTAGAAAATTTTTTATCCATTAGTTTGAGCTGCGAAATTTGAGTATTTATCACAGAGATAGCGCTGTTTACATCATAATAGAACTGGCTACTTTTTTCCATCAAATCATCAGTAATCAGGATATTTGTTAAAAACAAATGTTAAACTCTGTAAACAAAAAGGAGGATTAAATTTAGCTAGGGTGTTACGGCATTAAGCTATTGATATTTTTGTAATATTAAACCATGTTTTTCGTGGAAATCAATCACTTTGATTTTAGAACCTAATGGTAGATCAGAAGGCACAGATATTCCGGGCAGAAATCCGGATACATTTATGTTACAATCATCTAATTTAAAAACAACCCAAGCATACGAATTCACATCTTCGAATCCTTCTGGTGCGACTGCTTGGATTGTATATGTTACAACTGTGCCCTTACCGATATATGATATTTGTTTAAAAGAGCTAGAAAAACATTTATCGCAATAGTATACAGTTTCTAATATAATATTTTGGCATTTATTGCACTGATTAAGAATTATATTTCCATTCTTTGCAAATTCGATGAACCGATCTCGGGAGCTTTGATTCTTTGGCTTTGATTGGGTCAATTCCAGTATCCCTGTCTATTTTATTTTCTTGAATATATGTACTGCAGCGCTAGCCCCGGTAGCACCAAAATTATGGGTCATGGCGATCTCAGCATTTTTAACTGTTCGTTCTCCAGCTTTATTCGTAAATTGCTCAAATACTTCTACAACTTGACCCACACCAGTGGCACCTATTGGATGACCTTTAGATTTTAAACCTCCAGAAGGATTAACCGAAATATCACTATTTAATTTGGTCCGTCCCTCCCTAACAGCCTGAGCAGCAGATCCCTTTGGATAGAATCCTAAATCTTCGATATCTATTAATTCGGCTATGGTAAAACAATCGTGCACCTCAACAAAATCGATGTCTTTTGGAGACAGATTGGCCATTTTATAAGCTTGGCGAGATGCTTCAACGGTACTTGGGATAGTGGTAATATCTTTTCTAGATTGGACTGAAGCGGGTGATGCGCCCCTACCTGAGCCCACTATTTCCATATAGGGATTTCCACTTTTTTTTGCGAACTCCTCATTACATAATATGACGGCTGAGGCACCATCAGAGAAAGGACAGCAATCATATAACTTTAGGGGAGAGGCCACTACAGGAGATTTTAACACATCATCTACAGTAATTTTTTTTCTAACATGGGCTTTAGGATTAAGAAAACCATTTTCATGATTTTTAACAGCGACTCTAGCAAGATCCTCCTCTGTCGCTTTATAAGATGCTAAATAGGCTCTAGCCATCGAACCAAAAAGACCAGGAAATGAAGCACCGTTACCTCCTTCATAAAAAAAATCAGAACAATAGGAAAAAAGTGTTGTACTTTCAACTGTACTGGTATGAGTTACTTTTTCAACTCCTAGTGCTAAAACACAGTCATAAAATCCAGCAGATACATTTGCGAAAGCTTCCCTAAACATAACAGAGCCAGAACCACATGCAGATTCAATGGTAAGTCCAGGCACATCGGGGATCCCAAGGTTACTCATAATTACTGGAGCCATGTGAACCTGTTTATCAGCCACACCAAAGACGTTTGAAATATATCCAGCTTTTACGTCTCTTGGAGTTATACCAGCTGATTCAATGGCATCTCTTGAAGCATTCAAGGCTATCTCAATAATACTCTCATGTAATTTGCCATACTTTGTACTGCCGGCACCAAGTACATAGACCTTTTCACCCATATCCTAGAAAGCGCTTTAGCATAATAAAAATGTAAAGTGTGTGCATAACGTCTCAATATAATTGATTCTGTTTTTGTTTTTGTTTGAGCATTATACAATTAATATTCGATGGAAAATGTCTATTATATACCTTTTTTGGTAACATGTTTAAATTTACTTACGCACATTACAGTAACTCATGAAAATTATATAGGTCAAATTCAGTAACGCTTGACACAATTAATCCTAGATGAGAAAGTCTAAGACGGTCAAATTTAATTTATTACCATCTATTGCAAATGATATAAATCCTTCCGCCTATTGTTTAACAAGGGAAGGTTTTCCCTAACCACGTCAATCCTAGATAGATCCAAATCTATAATCTCAAATCCTTCTGAATTACCCATATCCACAACAACAACGCCAAAAGGATCAACAATTAAACTACGGCCACAGAAAATATTGCCAATTTGGTTAGGAGCAATTAGATAAACTCCATTCTCTATTGCTCTAGCTCTACACATTATTAACCAATGATCTTCTTTCATTGTTCCCTGTACCCAACCAGATGGAGCAATCAATGCCTTAGAGCCTTTAATTGCAAGGATTCGAGAAAGCTCTGGGAATCTCAAATCATAACAAATCAAAGTTCCAAGTTTACCCAAAGGAGAAATAATAGGAGAAAACAATTTACTTCCAGCCAATAACTTGGTGGATTCCTTAAAGCCAAGGGCATCATAAAGATGCAACTTCCTATAATAAGAGATCAATTTTCCTCGTTCATTTATTAATACTACCGTATCATAAACACGGTAAGAATTTTTGTTAATTTTGCTTCCTTTCTCCTGCTTTGTATTGGTGGACATTAAATTTGTATGCTCATAAATGGAACCAACAATAAAGATATTGTTTTCTTTAGCGCTTTTCTTCAATTGCTTAACAAAATTGCCATTTAGGGATTCGGAAATCGAAAACAATTCTTTGCTAGATTGAGATTGGGGAGAAAATGACATCTGGAATTCTGGGAAGCAAATAATCTTTGCTTCTTTCCTTGCAGAATGCTCAATCTGTTCCAAAGAGAAAGCCAGATTTTCTTCTTTATCTGGTGACGACTTCATTTGGACAATCGAAACCCTTACCATAATCAAACAAAAGTGTAATGAAGTTTAATATTAAATTAGTTATCAACAGATAGAATTAGTTGACTTAAATTCACTAAAAGAATTGGAAAAGCACAATATTATCATTATTTTACTTTCATCTCAAAAAATATAATATTATTATAATATCCACTACGTGAATCAAAGGTACAGGCTATTACCAATATATTTACTTGGT
>DATEOO010000169.1:0-15019 GCA_035274085.1 Candidatus Nitrosocosmicus sp. | reverse complement strand
ATAACTTTAAAGCCAAATTTATTAATTCATTTTCATTCTTATTATTTGTAAATTCCTTTCTCAAGTTATTCATAGGTGTAGATAATATCCCTTCTACTAGTGCATATGAAAACTGTTCAAGTATCTTAATATCATCATCACTAACTCTATTACCAATCAGTGACAAGGCCTTTTTGAATTCTTTGTTTCTTATAGAATCTGCATTTTTGAATATTGTTATTATAGCTGGTTCTGAACTCTTCCTTTTTAAAATCTCTTTGATTGCAACCAGTTCATCATTTATTATCTTTTCTGCTGATTGAATTTCTTTTTTCCTCCTTCCAACATTTTTTTCTACGATTTCTGAAATTTGATCGATATTTACCAATTTGATATTATTCAGAGTAGCAATTCTGTCTTCTACAGTTCTAGGATTTGATAAATCAAAAATCATTAAACCTTTATTTCTGTTTTTCATCATATTGGCAATTCTCTCATATGTTAGTAAGTAATATGGAGCAACTGTTGAGATGAACACAATATCTACATTGTCATTGATTTTTTCCAAGGCTGTTTCAAAAGGTATGGGCGAACCAGCTACAGTATCTGCAAATGATCGTGCTCGTTCAAAAGTCCTACTTGTAACAAAAAATTTCATATTCCTTTGTTTTAGAGCTTTCGCGATTAAACTAGCTCCCTCTCCGGAGCCAATGAGAAGAATCTCCTTTTGCTTTATGTCATCAAAGTATTCATAGGCTAAATTTACTGCCATCGATCCAACTGATGTGCTCCCTTTGTTAATACCTGTTAAAGTTCTAACCCTGCTTCCTATCTTTATTGTCTTGTCAAAAAGTATGTTTAGATTCGGACCTGCAAACCCGTTTTTTCTTGAAAACTCTAGGGATCTTTTGACCTGACCCAAAATTTGATCCTCTCCTACTACTAACGAATCAAGTCCAGAGGTTAATTTTACAAGATGTTTTAAAGCCTCTTCTCCATCATTTATTATTACGTTATTTTTTACTTGATCTGCTGGTAAATTAATTAGAGAGGACCATGCATTGATCAAATTATCGTAATCGGGATTTATTCCTACACCATAAATTTCAACACGATTACATGTCTGTAAAATTATACATTCTTGCAAATCAGCCACATTCAACAAGTGCTGATGAGCATCAAAAACATCTTTAAAAGCAAATTTTTCTAATATGTGAATAGGGGAATTTTTAAATGTAACCCTTATATTGACAAATTGTGATGATTGTACTCCTAAATATAACGTCATCTGCTTTTATTATCCTCCCATTTATCTAATGTATTAATAATCCTTTCTTTGACCTTATCCATGTTATTTTTTTCTAGTAATTTAAGAATCTCTTGATCATCAACTAAGCTATACAAAAACTTCCTTCTTTCCTGCTGATTCTCAATGTAGTTTCTTACATGTTCTCTGGCAAATTCTTGAATTTTAATATTGTCTGTATCTTGTTTCCCTATTATATTTTTTATAGCATTTTCAATTTTGTTTCTAATTACCTTGCTCATCAAGGGGCTTTTGCCTGACGTAGAGATTGCTATCTGAATTATTTCATCAATATTTATTATAGAAGTGAAAAAGAAATCACTTGCAGAGGCATTATCAATGCTATAAGAAAGTATTCCTTTCTTCTTTGCCCTTGCTATAATTTTATTGTTCAAGGATGAATCATTAGTGGATGCAAAAACCATAGATATATCACTAAACTCGTCTATAATACTGGGGTCTTCAATTTTTTTTCTTATTATTATGATTGGGGTATTTTTTCCCTCTATTTCGTATAGTGATTCACTGACGGTTTCGCTCACTATTATTATTTTACAATCGTGATTAGCTAACGATTTTATCCTCTTGGTACCCTCCATCCCGGCACCTAATACCAAGATATTTCTGCCCTTCAAGTTTAAGTCAACAATCACGTCTAGTACAGATCGTTTTCAGTTTGATTTAATATAGTTTATTCATTAAACGCCGATTATTTCTCGTTTTAAATACCAAATTAGAATTATTATATTCTTTATTTACCATTAGCTTACTCGCTTCTTTATTTTTTTAAATTACCTTTAACATTGTTTAGTCTAAATTATTAGCATTATTGAAATATTGGATAGGTAAAATAATGTATATTTGAATTTTAGTCCAGATTCTGGTTCGTTCTTTAATGCTAAATCGAATAAAACCCCTTTTTCCTTAGATTTATTACCTGATATACCAACTGAGATGATCAGTTTATTAAAAGAGTCAGGCTTTTTGTCTATAAAAGAACTGGTCATAGAGGGACCATATGAAATTTCTACTAGGATTGGAATCAGTATAGATGATTCTACCTTCATTTATAATCAGTCTATTGCTTATCTTGAGGATCTTGGAATAATGGAAAAGCGATTTACTCCAGCTACAACCTTATATCGTAAACGAAAAAGAATTGGAAGGATTTCAACAGGTTCACAGAATTTTGACAAACTTCTTGGCGGTGGAATTGAAACTAATGCTATCACCGAAGTCTATGGGGAATTCGGAACTGGGAAAACACAGTTATGTCATACCGCTTGTGTTATGGTGCAACTAGAGCGGTCGGAAGGAGGGCTGGAGGGTGGAGCACTCTATATTGATACCGAAAATACTTTTAGGCCCGAAAGAATTGATGCCATATCGAGGGCCCGTGCCCTAAACCCAACCAAAATCCTTGATAACATTGTGGTTGCAAAGGCATACAGTAGTTCGCATCAGGAACTAATATTATCCGAGTCAGGCAAATTAATTGAGGCTGAGGACATAAAATTAATGGTATTTGATTCAGCTATATCTTTATACCGTTCCGAATTTGTGGGGTTATCTACACTATCAATCCGTCAACAGCGATTGAATAAGTTAGTCCATACTATTATGAGGATCGCTCAAACTCACCAAATAGCCGTCTTACTAACCAATCAGGTTCAATCATCACCTGAATCGGGTTTTGCCGGGAACGCCTTTAAAGCTGCAGGGGGAAATATATTCGCGCATTCTAGTACATACCGGATTTTTCTGAGAAAGGCAGACAGAAATCGAATCGCCAGAATTGTCGATTCGCCCAATCATCCTGAGAGCGAAATTTTGTTTTCAATAGGTGAATGTGGAATTTCTGATCCCATTAGAAAATAAAGCATAACAGTAGATATTGTATTTTATTGTAAATAATTTTTATTAGGGTATTTATCAAAATATGTTATGCCCTCATCACACGGAACTAGAAGAAAATCCAGATCTATATTAACAAAATCTAACAAAATTACCGGTGTATCATACTTGCTTATAGAATATAAACCAGGTGATAAAGTCGTAATAGATATAGACCCAAGCGAGCATAATACTATGCCTCACAGACGTTTTCAGGGCAAAGTTGGAGTAGTAGAACATGTGGGCAGACGCATCGTTAAAGTCGTTGTAATGTTCGGAAGTAAACCAAAGTACTTGCAAACAAAACTTAATCATATTCGACCAATAGTTGTCTAACTAATAAAAAAGTGTGTGCTTGATTTGCCCGAAGTAATAAAAAGAGAGATCGTCACTTTGTCTGAGGTGAAAAAAATATTAGAAACTATTCCTATGGATGAAATGGATCAAATTCAACGATGGACATTTGATTACTCCAAGAAGTTTTCAAAGGTTGATTATGAACCAGCTAAAGAAATGGTCGATAGGCTTGTGGCAGAAGGTGATCTAACTAATGAAGAGTCTGTAGAATTGGTAAATGTAATGCCACGATCCATAGAAGAATTAAGGGCTTTCACATTTGGGTGGAAAAAATTAATAGTGACAGAAAAACTTGAAAAGATAAAATCCATTTTACTTTCTAAGAATGAGAATAATATGGACGAACAACTTCAATCACAAGTTGAAAGTTAAATAAAAAGTCATTACTTATATATTTGTAAAGGTAAAACAAATTTTGTCAAGGTATAATTCAAACAGGGATAATTATAGTAGACATGGTGATACTTTTTCTCCACGAAAATTCGAAGAGTATGCTTACATTTTAGATTATATTCAAAATGGAAAATCCTCGATAGTGAGAATGAGGGAAGGAGTAATTATTCATGCAATAGGTGAAGAACATTTAACATTATTAGAATTATTAGGAATTAGTAACGAAAAATTTAGTATTGGTGAACGTGTTTATATCGGTAAAGATGGACGCGAGAAAATTATTAGTGTACTGGGTAGACTTGATTACAATCATATTTCTCAATCCGCAAAAAATGAATTACCAATTGTAATTGAAAAAATAGTGAATGTAAATGAAAGACGTTTCATAGATTATTTCAATTCTGCTCAGCCGATGACTCCAAGGGTTCATTCCCTTGAGCTTATTCCTGGAATAGGAAAAACGTACATGAAGTCGATACTAGATGAAAGAGATAAGCGAAAATTCGAATCATTTTCAGATTTACAAAATAGGACTGGATTACGAGATGTAACAAAATTGATTGCAAAAAGAATCTACGATGAAATTTCTGGCGAAACCCGCATGAATATTTTTGTAAGAAAGTAGAGATAAATCTATTGTAGAATTTCACTGTAATTAATTCAAAAAGTTAGGTCACGACATGTCTCGACTCACTTTGAAAAAAAATACCAAATTAGGACAAAATTTTCTCGTAGATCATTATATGATAAGAAAAATAATTCAAGAATCTAAGATCAATATAGAAGATGTGATATATGAAGTTGGAACAGGTAAGGGCATACTTACTGATGAGCTATGTAAAACTTCAAAATTTGTATATTCATTTGAGCTAGATTCTACTCTATATTCTCTTTGTAAGAGAAATTTGAAATACGAGAATTTAGCATTATTTCATGGGGATGGCTTTAATGAAGATAATATTATCCCCTTTGATGTTTTTTTCTCTAGTTTACCATATTATGAGAGTCGAAACGCAGTATTATGGTTATGTCAAAGAAATTTTAGAAGAGGAATAATCCTGTTACAACGTGAATTTGTTGAAAAATTACTCTCAAAGCCTGGAGAGAAGAATTATAGAGCGATTTCTATATTGTGCCAATATAGGTTCTCAATCAATAAACTACTTGATATTCCTCGTACATCGTTTTCACCAGAACCAAAAGTTGATTCGGTCTTGATTGAGATAGTGCCTAGAACATTACCCTTAACAAATAATGTCATTAGAGACATTCAATTCTTGTTGTCATTTAGGAAAAAGACTGTCTCCTTTATATTCAATTATTTTAAAAAGAATTACGCTCTAGATTTTGACGGTTTTGATCATAACGAATTTGGAAAAAATAAACTTGTAACATTGTCTCCAGAAGACATAGTTCGTTTTTCTACCTACCTGAATAATATATTTAAATACAAACAAATAATGACCAATTGATTCGCTAGCCAGCACGACTTTTCAGAAGGAGGAATTAGTTTCTAAAGTTAATTATATACTTTGTTTTTTCCCTTTACTTTCTCAATATAAAGACAGACTTGAGAATATTCAATGTCAAAACATGTTCCGTCAAGAGTTTTTCTTGATATGGCTATTCTTACTAATAAGCTTGGAAAAATAAATTATCTATATATTGTGAAATGTTCTGCCTAGTATGTTGAATAAACTTTCAACATATTAACCGAAATTGGTAAAACAACCATAATTCATAGAAAATGGTAATTATAAGAATATAACGCGAACTTATCATAATGTTTAATTTCCTTAGCCCGATGAAATATTGTGAATTATTTAAGCATATCTGCAACTATTTTATCATGAATTTTATTAGAAACATTTAGAAATTTGTAGTAAAAAAAGTTATTTTGTGTTGTCTTGATTGGCGAATACAGTATACTAATTCAAGGTATTCATTCTATTTCATCAATCTTATGGTGGGGCATTACCTTAATTATTGTCACTATTATTAGACCTTTAAACAGAGGAGGCAATCTATCTATCATCTTACCACGCATTCGTAAACTAGTGATATTTGTTTCTACTATTTCTATTATAAGCGGATTTGTCCTATTTGGTCTTAATTCAAATTTCAAATTTGAGGATTTAATTCATACAACAAGTGGTAATATCATTCTGTTTAGCGGTTCTTTGTCTCTAGTAGTCTATTATCATGTTTTATTTGGATCAAAGGCCAATTCAGTATCATCAAAGTTGCATAAAGTGTTAAAATTAAAAAAACTTATTCCTTATATCATGTTTGGTTTTCTTACTGCTACCATGGTATTAATGATCCTTGCGCCTGCAATAATATTTTAACTGTCAATAAACATTAAAGCATCAGATTCTGCGTTGTTTCATTTGCTGATAATTAAAATATATTGTAAAATTACTCTTTCCTACTTATTTAAAAATACTTTTATTTTACTATTAGGATGGGACAATGGGCATAGGTAGAAATTCCGGAAGCTACACTTCCTACTATTAGTTTTTTCCATCCGGATTTACCCTTGGACCCAATAATTATTAAATTAATATCTTCCTTTTCAGCATATGTTAGGATACCTTCTACTATTGATATAACAGTAAACACTACTTCAGTTTTAATTTGTACTTTTCTTTTCTCCGCTTTCTCGTTTATTTCCTTAAACCATTTTTCTGCTTCCTGTTTTGCATCAAGGTTCAAATCATTTAAAGAACTTGATGTAATAGCCCCAGCTACAGTTTCCTTGTGAAAAGCAAATCCTGACTGTGAATATAAGACATGCAACGCTAAGAGCTCACTTTTGTATTTATCCGCCAAATCAACAGCGTAATCAATGGCTTTCATAGAATTTGTAGAACCATCTATAGGAATCAAAATCTTGCTAAAAATATTATCGTTCAAGTTTATTTATGATAACATTTTCAAACATAAAACTATTTTTTGAACGATCTCGATTCAATAGTGAATATCCGGTGTTTGTTTATCAAGACATAGCCGATTGTCCGATAAGTCCAAAAAAGAAAAAAATATAATTTAACTTTCTTTGAGATTATTGAATACACCATATCTGTGATACTTGCTTACGTGGGACACTTACCGATAATAAGACTTATATTCGAAATTCAATAACAATCTTGTGATTGTCAAAAACCTACAATCACATTTTTATATCCTGTTCTATGATCAGCATTCTTACATGTGTCCTACTTTTACTAGTTTCTTTCAATTTATCTTATGCCATGGACCACTCAGACCTCAATATAGTCGATAATCCAAGGGCCTATGTCAAAAATTATACATCTTTTTTAGATGATGATAATAACATCATAATTATTGGTTCAGTTGCAAAGTCTGAAAATCAGACATTTCCACAAAATGTTACGGTAGGCATTGTAGCATATAATAATATTACAGGGAGTGATGAAATCACTGCTGAAAAACCTTTTAATACAATATTATATAAGAATGATGAACCATTTCCTTTCAAATTCAAATTAAATTCAACTATTTTTCCATTAGCAGCAAAAGCAGAGCCATTTATTCTTGAGAGTAAAAACGTTAGTATTCCTACCACTAAACTAAATACAATTAGATTGGATTATCCTGTAATCCCTCAAGGTAAAAATAAAGAATTATTTGGCAACATAACCAACACTAGTCCTATACCACTCAATAACATCACCTTGTTTGCGATTGTAAATGACCGAAATAGTACTCAGATAGATTCTGTAAGGACCTTTATACCTGTTTTAAAACCCTATGAAAAAATGCAATTTTCCTATACACCAGATCCTGCAGTAAAGGACAGAGTTTATTTTTATAGTTGTGTTGGAGGTGATATCGATGATATGAAAATTGATGAATTTAGAATTGTCAATATATCTGCCACAAAAATATTAGGATATAAATTTTCAGAACTGGTTCAAATCGATTCAATGAATTATAATGATAGTAGTAAACAGTTTAATTTTGCGATAAATAATATCTATCCATATCCCGGGTCATTGTCGGTAGAATTGATGCCTGTTCAAAGTAGTCCTATTTCTATCATGATGGATGGAGCTCCTTACCAGCCCACAAACTTGAAAAATTTAGCAAATAAAACTGCGATAGAATTATCAATACCTAAAGGTGTCCATGATGTTGCAATAGTAAACATAGAAAAGTAAAAATAGTATCCAATATCCTTAGGGGCGATCCTGGATGACTATAGATCATTTTTACTAGTTACGAAAAAAAGAAACTGCTATATATGATCTTAAGACAGTACTCATACTGTAATCATACAAAGAAATCCCTTCTAAAAGTAAAGACACTAGTTACGCTTTAGGCTATCAAATTCAGACCGCATTTCAAAAATCACTAAATAATCAGATGAAATTATTGGAACATACGATAACATTAGACAAATCGAGTCTGAATTAATCTTAACAAGTCATCATACAATATTGATAGCAAAGGTAATACCGCTTTTCAAGAGTAATTCTTAATATTTATAGTATTAATTTCTTGATAATGATTGATGCAGAGTATATTATAGGAAAGCTAGGCTTAGAAATGCATGTCTTTGAAGGTGGATATTTTAAAGAATCATATCGTTCCCCTGATGTAATATCATATAGTGGATTTCATAACAAGCTACACAAAAATGAGATTTCTAAAGAGGCATTTTTTCTGGAAAAAATGCGTCCAGCTTCGACTTTAATATACTATCTGTTAGTTGGAAATCAATACTCAGCCATACATAAAGTCAAGAGCGATGAAATTTGGCATTTCTATCTGGGTAGTTCTGTTACCATTCACATAATTAACGAGGATCTTATTAGTCCAAAAATTCAACTTGGCAATAATCTTGAAAATGGTGAAAATATTCATTACGTAGTAACTAAGGATACTTGGTTTTGCGCCGAATTAACTAACAAGTCATCATTTGCACTGATGGGTTGTACCGTTTCACCTGGATTTGATTTTGAAGACTTTGAATTGGGCGATAAGGATGAATTGATCCTACAGTATCCTCAACATAGGGAACTCATAGAAAGATTCGCAAAAGAATGATACCTTAATCAAAAGCCTATCATTTGGTGATGTAACTAGGTTGATCTATTAATATTCATGGTATTCATGGTATATGTTACTTATTGCATTCATAACTCTGTCATTAAGTAATCACCAAAATCTTGTAAAGTTTATTCGTTATGAATCGTATCCTTTATTCTGATGATGGTATGATTATTTTGTATTTCTTACCGCATAGCGTATGAATTTGCTCTTCGATATCATCTGTTGTAGCTATTATTTGTTCCTTAAGTTCTATTTTCTGCTTAGTAGCCTCATCTTTTCTTTGATTTTCAGACAATATGATTCTCTCCTCTTCTTTTCTCTCCTGTTCTTTTCTCCTTAATTGGTCGAGGACTACCATTTTGTCTTTGTCCTTTAGTCGTTCTACTCTTGAATCTAACTCTTTGATCTCATCTTTGAATTTGGGTAATTCATCCATTAACATATCAAAATATTGTAATACTTTTTTAGAGTCTTTTAGTACAATTTTATTACTCCTTACAGATTCTTTGATATCTTTTAGTAAAGTTATATATTCTGACATATTCGGTTTGGAAACTATTTCTGAAGGCTTATTTACAATTGTATCTATCTTTTCTACCGTTCCTTTTGATAGCCCATAAGAATATTTATTCGCTGCTTTTGTCAAACGATTGGAAATTTCATATAAATCATTAATGGATTTCTTTCTCCCCTTGTCAATTTCTTCCTTTTCTTGTAGGTATTTCAGACATTTATTATAGTCTGAAGAGGATTTTATTGAACTAATTTCCTTATCTTTTCTATCTTTTCCCTCTTTAAGTTGTAAGATCTTTTGATCAAGATTTTTTATTTTAATATTAGTCTTATTGATTTCATCTATTTTGGAATGCATTTCAAGGAGGTTAGTTTTACATTGTTCTATCATTCTTCTTTCATCGGTTACTTGATTGTATTCGTCGTTTAATTTTTCAGAACTGTCACTTATTCTTTTTAATTCTCCCCTTAAATTATTTGCATGTTTTTTCATAAATGTATTGACGATTCTGCTATGCGAGCTGGTAACTTCCCCGAATCTGTTAATCGATGCCTCCACGGAATCCTTGTATTTGACGAAATCTTCAAAGGTCTTGGGAATAGGTAAGACGTTGGATGATTCGCGTTTTAATGCTTTTACAATGGTATTCTTTGTATTCTGTACTAAAGGCATCAGCTTTTCTTCTTCTGTATTAATAACTTCAGCGTCCAAATCCTCTGCAATAATGTTAATATGTTGAAAGGCTACATTGGTGTCCTCAAATGTCTTTTCCAAATTAATCAAGAGGTTCTTAGTTATCCTTCCTTCACTCTTTTCGAGCTCTTTTATAGCATCATCAATAGTAATATTATTGTCTTGAGCTTGAACTATCGGTATTGTTGAATTTGTAGAACCAGCACCCGCACCACTCTTTTTATTATTAGGTTTTGAAATATCTTTATCTCTTCTTTTAAAAAAATTAAACGAGGGCATGAATCTATATTAATTTCGACAAAAATAAGTATATATGTTAACGGAAAAATTCAAAAGTTCTCTTCCCTACCTCAGATCATATTACGGCATCGGCGGTTGATAAGATATTTTTCATAACTTGACAATAGCCGGTTAAAGGATCATAAATCCCAAGCGTTTTTCAAAATATATCAGTTGACAAAAAACTGGCTTAAAATGTAATGATTGAATTAGAAACTAAATAGGATTTTTAGGTATAACGAATCATTAGAGGGGAAATTATGCATGAATTGTAGATTCGGAGTTATAATTGATTATCATTTTTCCATTAGATTTTGTCGTTTTTTATCATATCCTTCAAACAGTATCTGAAGGCAAAATATTCGAGGAGTAGACTGGTATCACTATCAGCATCTCTTGCCTTGTTTATGAGAACTTTGTATGTTTTTATGATCATGGGATGAGCATTGCTAATAGATTCTGCGATGGAAATGCATTCTTGCAATAATTTTTCCTTTAATATGATAGTATTTTTGATTGTCGGCTCATTCTGTTGTATTTCGGCATCGCTTAACCTGACTACTTTATTGACGAGTTTTATTCTATACGCTTCGTTGGCATCAATTATTTTTCCACTATATATCAACTCTTTTGCTTTTGAGATGCCTACTATTCTTGATAATCTCTGTGTACCTCCCCACCCAGGAGAAATTCCTATCTTAACTTCTGGTTGCCCTATTCTTGCATTACTGGATGCAATTCTCAAATCACAGGCCAGTGCGAGCTGACATCCACCGCCTAATGCGAAACCATTAATCGCAGCGAGTACAGGTTTGGCTAGGCCTTCAATTAGGTTTAACAGTTCGTGAACATGATTTGCGTATTGTATCGCTTCATTAGGAGACATCTTAATAACGTTGTTTAAATCCCCACCAGCGCTGAAAGAGTTCAATCCTTCTCCTGTTAAGATTAAGGCATCAATATTCTCATTGGTTTCACATAGACAAATCTCATGCTTTAATTCCGTAACCAAATCGAAATTAATTGCATTATATACCTCTGGCCTATTAATTTTAATTATTCTAGTGCGTCCTCTTTGTTCGGTAGTGGTATATTTCATATCCTGCAATTAAATATTGTATTTTAATTGTCAAGTTAGTTATTTATATTATGGAAATATCAGGCCTAATAAATTCAATAAAAAGTTTTAATTTCTTCTATCCACTTTAGGTATCTTAATATCTACTATTTATTCAACGGGTTTTTGCCAACGACATTCTTTATAACTAGCAGACAGTCAAAAATATCATGCCTGCAAATACCCAACAATTTGAAAATGAATCCTATTTAAATCTTGAAACTTATAGAAAAAACAATCAACCTATAGTTACACCCGTATGGTTCATCTTAAATGATGATGATATATTTATAGTAACAAAAGAAAAGACTGGAAAAGTGAAACGCCTAAAGAATAATAATATTGTGAGAGTGGCTCCATGCAATTATAGAGGTGTATCAAAGGGGACATGGGTGACTGGTACAGCACATTTTGTTGATTCACAGGAGAGAAGCAATATTCTACAATTGAGGGATAAGAAATATGGTATTAAAGCAAAAATGGCAAACTTGTTTAGTATGCGAAAAGGAAATTATGTTGTAATTGCAGTAAAAGTTTGATAATAATTTTCAACTTTTTCCACATAAAATAATTTCCGGCGATATTTGGAAAAATGATACAGATAATCATCAATATCAATATTCTTCAATCCTTTAGCTACTGGCATTCGCAATAGTATTTGTTAAATAAATGATTATAGTATTCAAAAGTAAGGATCATTTGAGGTGCTGGATTTGAAATTTCAATTAGAACAAATGTCCGTAGAGCATCAAGACCTTATCAGTCTAAAATTCAACTGTCATTTAATTGAATATTGAATACGTAATTGATAACAAAAAATAAATATCATCACCAAATAGTAATCAGTATATCAGAGATAAAAAAAGAGAAACCGGTAAGTTCTAAAAAAAACAGAATAGAACCATTTGCAGTCGCAGACGAGAATTCTTTTGACGATTTACTTAAGAAACTTGATGAAGATGAGATTAAAATAATTGTTCAACTATATGTAATTAAACGAGGGAAACGGGTAACAAACATCAAGGGGTTTACCGATCAAGAAAAAATGGAATCAATTGCTCATGAATTAAAAAAGACAATCGGCACAGGTGGAACCGCAAAAAATGGTATGATCGTACTGCAAGGGGATCATAGATCAAAGGTAACTGAATTTTTGTTGACAAAGGGCTATCCTAGAGAATCTATAGAAGTGATCTGACTGAGAATCTCTACAACACATGATTTTTGAAACATCTAATACTGGTTAGTCTCATTTGATTGCCTTCCATACGATTAGTATATGCGATATAATTATGATAATTTAATATACCGTTCAAGTATAAGAGTATAGTTCAATAGACCTCTTTTTCTATTGATATTCATGCTCGATCATTTATCTACTAAAAGGATTGATTGGCAGAAACCTAGGAAAGAAGGAATTACATATATCGTAGATAAATTCCAAGGATTTGATAGTTCGAATTTCAAGATAATTTCTCCATTAATAGACATCGTTAAAATTTATGGTCCATTACCACTCTTGATTTCAAATGATCAACTTATGGAAAGGATAAATTTCTACCATGAACATGATATATTAGTTTCCGTTGGAAGTACACTAACAGAATATGCTTTGCTAGAAAAATCATTTGATAAATACATTGAAGATGCATCAAAGCTGGGGTTTGACATCATTGAAGTAGGTGAAAATAATATTGAATTATCCTTAGAAAAAAAGATACAGATAGCAGCTAAGTTAAAGTCTAAGAACTTGGTCGCACTATGGAAAGTAGGGAAGAAAGATCCAAGAAGGCAGCTTTCGTTTGATCAATTAATTACTAAAATTAAGGAGGCAATAGAAGTAGGTTCAGAAAAAATTCTCCTTGAAGGTAATCTGGGATATGCTGTAGGTATATACGACGAAAAAGGTAATATTAAATGGAATATAGTTGGTGCAGTAACATCGAAAATATCTCCAAATAAGATCATATTTGAAACTCCTTTGGAAATTCAACAATCAGCAATGATTGCTGAATTTGGTCAAAGGGTAAATCTTGGCGAGACAAACTTGGAGAACGTAATATCTATTGAATCACAAAGAAAGGGATTCCTATCCCGATCAAGTTATGGAATTTCTAGTATGAAAAAAATAGCCAAAGGTAGTCCAGCTACAAAGTTTATTTATTATATCATCCGAACCAGAAATTCCATGGAACAAAGCGAATTAATTAATATTACTAATTTGCCCCGTAGAACCGTTCAAACAGGCTTGGAGGAACTAAAAGATCAAGGATTAATTGTTGAAAAAACTAATCTAGATGACATAAGAAAGAAGATTTACCACATAGTAAAAGATGAATGGATATGAAATTAGAGCATCTAATCTCTTACATATTCAATAAGATTTCTCATTTCAATTTTGCATAAAACGTTAAAAAGAAAGCAGGATGAATTTGAGTTAACAGGATAATGGTTATAACTGGAATTGCTTCGATATCTGTATTTGTAAAAGATCAGCAGGAATCTTTGACTTTTTGGGTGGAAAAGGTAGGCTTTGAAGTTATTTGTGATATCATATTGGAGTCAAACTTCAGATGGCTTGAAATTGCACCAAACTCATCTGGTTCCTCGATTAATCTGTATCCAAAATCATTGATTTCCAAAAAAGATCTAAAACCAATGCCAGTGATAGTTTTTACAACCGATGATATTTATCGCACGTTTGACAATCTAAAAGCAAAAGGAGTTACTTTTTCTCGTACTCCTTTAAAGTCCATTCTAGGGAATCATGCAATGTTTAAGGATCTCGATGGAAATGAATTCTTAATTCTAGAAAAATCTATTAAAATTTGACTTAACTGGTAATGCATTGAAAAATGAAATCTTTTGAACAATCATTCAAGGTCAATTGTGGCTTAGATAAAGTGTGGAACTTTTATACTAATACCAAGCATTTAGAAATAATTACACCACCCCAGCTGAAATTAAGAATTATAGAAACGTCCAATAATCAACAAGTTGTCGAAGGGCTCAGAATGACTTTATCAACTAAGTTAGTTCTTTATAGCAGCAAATGGCATTCAATAATATCCTTGGTTGATATATCTAGACATATGTATATAGATGAAATGGTAAAAGGACCATTCAAAAAATGGAAACATGTACACCTATTTTCAGACATCGGAAAAAATCAAACGCTTGTTACTGATACGATTGAATTCGAATTACCTTTTTTCTTTTTAGGAAAATTAATGGAAGGATATGTAGAAAATAATTTAATGAAAATTTTTGAATATAGGAAAATTCAAACTGTTAACATTTTATCAAATAAATCTGATGACAAGTAACCTTGTTTCCTTTTAGATAAGATAAATAAACTACTAGTAAATATGATTAGAATAGAGAAAAATTAGGAAGATTTTACTGCATG